>NZ_CFHTCS010000113.1:0-12152 GCF_984369615.1 Martelella sp.
CTTCTACGGCCCGGCCGGCGATACGGTGGCGCACAGCCGCAATTTCGTGCTCTGCCCGGACGACGCCTATGACCGCTCCCCCTGCGGGACCGGCTGTTCGGCGCGGCTCGCATGCCTTGCCGCCGCCGGGCAAGTGGGCGAAGGCCAGGAGATCGTGCAGGAAAGCATTATCGGCTCCACCTACCGGCTCTCCTACAGGGCCGGACAGAAGGGCGGCGTGATCCCGTCGATCACGGGAAAGGCCTATGTCATCTCCGTGGCCGAACTGGTGTTCCACCCCGAAGATCCCTTCCGCAACGGCATCGTCCTCTGATCCGCGCCGGGAGAGCGAGGCTGCACCGTCACGGCGCCTGCACGACGGCGGCGAGATAGCGCGAAAATGTGTTCGCCCTGAACGGCCGACAATCGGCGATATCCCTATAGCGACTGCGACAGGCCTGCCGTCGCCACGCCGGAAGCCCCGGCGAAACAGGACCCTGCAGATCGCGTCCGGGACAAACCGATGGGTTTCAAGCGCGGTGCGCCGATCGCTCACGCCGGGTCCCCCGGCGCAAAGCGGAAGTGGATGGTGCGATAGTGCTCCAGCGTATGCGCCGGTGCAGCGTGTCCTTCCGGCAGCGGACGACGGGCGATGGCGGAGAAATAGGCAAGGCATGCGTCACGCCACCACTTCGCCTCGCGATGCTGGATTTGGAGAAAAGCGCGCACCTGCTCGAAACGCTGGCTGTCCACCTGCGGGCGCAGGCTCTCCCAGGATTTCATCATGCGCGAAACGCCGTCCACGCCCTCGTCGTAGCGCGTCGCAAGGCCTTCCCAGAGCGTCTTTCCGCAGGTCAGCGGAAAATCCCACGGGACATGGTGAAACCAGAGCAGATAACGCTCGTCGAAGCCGTGCGGGTCGGAAAACAGGGCCGTCACCTCGGGGCTGTACTGGGCAACCGCATTGCTCCCGTCGGACAGGCGGTTGAAGCCGATGCCGTTTTCATCCGCGCGGTTATAATAGGTCGGGTTCCACTCCGGCCGATCCAGCTCGCTCACCCACGGTCCCGGCCCGTAATGGTGGCCCGTTGCCACCTGATGGTGCAGGCCATAAGGCATCATGTAGTTCACCAGCGTCTCGTGAGAGCCCATCATCATGTCAACGACGGTGCGGACGAAACCGGGTTCGTCGGTAAAGGTCATCTTCACCCAGTCTTCGGCAATGGCGGCGGCCGTTTCATCGGGGTTCCATGCCAACCGGCCATAGACATACCAGTTGGCCTGGTTGAACGTGCCGCCCGTCCAGTCGCGGTCGGTCCCGATATTGGCCACCGCGGCAATCCCCGTCACCTTCTGCGGGAAGACCTCACCCTTGAGAATTCTGCTGACGGTTGTTCCCGGTCCGCGCGCATGGGTGTCGAATTTCAGCACTTCCTCAAAGGCCGGTCCGAGATAGGCCAGATGCGTGGCCTGGCCGAGATACTCCTTGGTGACCTGGAATTCCATGACCAGCGGCGTTTTCGTGATCTGCCCGAAGGCGGGCGAGACCGGTTCGCGCGGCTGAAAGTCGATCGGCCCGTTCTTGACCTGCAAAAGGACGTTGTTACGGAAGGTGCCGTCGAGCGGCTTGAATTCGCTCAGGGCTTCCGTGGCGCGGTCGGTGCCGGGGTCGGAGGCATAGACGAAGGCCCGCCAGATCAGGATGCCGCCGTGCGGCGCAAGCGCATCCGCCAGCATATTGGCGCCCTCGGCATGGCTGCGGCCGTAGTCGCCGGGACCGGGCTGGCCTTCCGAATTGGCCTTGACCAGAAAGCCGCCGAAATCGGGAATCAAGCGATAGACCTCGCGCGCCTTGTCCTTCCACCATTGCTGCACGGCGGGATCGGCGGGGTCCGATGTCGCCAGTTCGCCCAAGGCCGAAGGAGAGGCGAAATTGACCGAAAGGAACACCTTCAGCCCGTAAGGCCGAAAGATGTCCGCAAGCTTCGCGGCCTTCTGGAGATAGAATGCACTCAGAATGTCCGGTGCGGCATTCACATTGTTCAGCACCGTACCGTTGAGACCGATGGAGGCATTGGCACGGGCATAGTCGATATAGCGCCGGTTGACGTAATCGGGCAGCGTCCACCAGTCCCAGATGGAATGACCGGAATAGCCGCGCTCGACCGATCCGTCGAGATTGTCCCAGTGATTGAGAAGCCTGAGGTCGAGTTTCGGCGCGGAAGCAAGGTCGATCTTTGCCGGATCGCCGCCCGTCTGGATGTGACGCAGGAAGGCGAAGCAGCCATAGAGCACGCCAATATCGGAGTTGGCGGCGATGGCCGTGACGCGCTTGCCGTCATGGGTCAGGCTGAAAACGCGGTAGCCTTCCTTGCCAAGGTCCGAAAGCGGCAGGTCCAGAGCGGCGATCAAGGGCAGGTTTTCAGGCGTTCCGGCAACGACCGCGCCGTCGCAGATCTCGCCGTCCTGGAGAACCGGAACACATTTGACCAGCATCGCGAAGAAGGCGCGCTCCAGTTCTTCCCGGGCCGCCGTCATCGTCGGGCTTGCAGCGCCGAAAACAAAGGCACGGACGGCCTTGTCCACCGCATCCCGGCGGGGTTCCGCAAGCGGGCGGTAGCGCAGCCAGAGATCATAACCATCTTCGTCGACAGCCGATGCGGCGCAATGTTGGCCGGTCTTGGCCGCTTCCAGTTTGAGCAGGTGCGATAGCAGGGTGTTCATCGATTTATTACCGTCGGAACCGGATGACGCGGGCCGCCGCCGATGGGCCGCTTTCGGCGTCATCCGTATTTCAGGGAGCAAACCTCGCCCGTCTTCGGCGCTCGGGCGCCAAAGCCGGGTCTGTCTGCGGTTTTCAGGAAGGCGTCAGGGAGGAGAAGCGCCTAGCCCGGCAGTTCGTAGTCGAACCATTCAAAATCGGCGGGGAGGCCCTGGCCGCTGATGTCGTAGGCGGCCATGCCGACGAAAGCGCCGGTGAAGTTGTTGCCCTCGCCAACGCCGGCTTCGTCCGACAGGATGGTCGCATCCAGCACGGGACCGACCGCCTGCCAGTCGCCATCGGGCACCCGCCAGCTGAACTGCAGCTCCGTCACATCGACCGTGGCCTGCAGCGCGACCGGCCCGTCGGGCAGCCGCACGGGGTCACCCGAGAAGACGGCCTTGCCGAAGGGGAAATCGCCGAGCGCGGACATGAGCCGGAGCGCCCGGCTGCCGTCGTCTTCGCGGGTGATGCTCAGGAAATGGTACTGGCACTGATTGTACCAGCACATCAGCCCGGCAAAGCTCTGGAAGTCGCGCGGTTCGTAGTCGACGCGCGTGGCGGCCCGATAGCGATGGGCCGTCTGCCGCCGTGCGAGAAGCGCATGCTCGAACATGGTGCCGGGCGATTGCCGGCCGTAAATGCGAAGATGGCCCGGATTGGCGTCAAGTGAGAACAACCGCTCCGGCTCGGGGCTGCGCAGCCACTGGAATGCCTGGGGCAGGGGGCCGGGAGCGAAGGTCGTGCGCACCGCTTCCTGCGCGGGCGCGGCCGGCACAATGCCCTGAGGCCGCGGCGTATGAACGGAGGTCGGATGCAGGCCGCCTTCCGAAAGATAAAGCCACCCGTCGTCCCGCCATTCCACCTTCTGGATTGCCGTTTCGCGGCCGAGCGGCGAACGCCGTTCCGCCAGGTTGGAGCCCGGCAGGTCGCGCCGTGTCTCGGCGCGGCCGGATGCACTGTTGACCGTAATCGGGCGGGAGCAGAGGTGAACCATATAGGTCTCGCTCGCCGCCGTCTCGACGATATCGGCATGGCCACAGCGCTGCAAGGGCGCCTCCGGTGCAAAGGCCGTGGTCAGCACATGCTTGTTGGGATGCACTTCGTAAGGGCCAAGCAGGTCGCGGGAGCGTGCCAGCGTCACGGCGTGGTCGTAGCCGGTCCCGCCTTCGGCCGTCATCAGGTAATACCAGCCGTCGCGGAAATAGAGATGCGGCGCTTCGGTGAGCTTCCGGTCGGTGCCCTTGAAGATGTTGTGAACCGGTCCGACCAGCTTCTTCTCGGCGGTGCTGTATTCCTGCAAAACAATGCCGGCGAACTGGTCGCCATGCCCGGTCTGGCGGTGGTCCCACAACATATTGACCAGATATTTCTTCCCGTCCGGTGCGTGAAACAGCGAGGGATCGAAACCGCTGGAATTCAGATAGATGCGCTGCGACCACGGGCCGGCGATCGAGGGCGCGGTCGTCAGGTAATTCGGCGCATCCTTGAAGCTGCCGGAAAGCCGTTTGACGTCCGTGTAGATCAGCCAGAACAGGCCATCGGCATGGGTCAGGCACGGCGCCCAGATACCGCAGCTGTCCGGGTTGCCGCGCATGTCAAGCAGATCGGCGCGCGCCAGCGGCCGGCTGACCAGCGTCCAGTTGGCCAGATCGCGCGAATGGTGGATCTGCACGCCGGGATACCATTCGAAGGTCGAGGTGGCGATATAGTAGTCGTCGCCGACACGGCAGATCGAAGGGTCCGGATTGAACCCGGGCAGGATGGGATTGGTGATCATGCTGTCTGTCATCGGATTGCCTGCTCGTTTGTGTCGAAGAGATGCCATGCGCCCTGCCGCGGCCGAACGACGAGCACGTCGCCGCGCCGCGTTTCGAACTGGCCGGGCTTGTGTAGCAAAATCTCCGTGCCGTCTTCCAGCTTGCCATGAAGGTAAGTATCGCGGCCGTGCTGTTCGGCAATGGAGACGGCGAACCGCCAGCCGGCGCTGCCGTCTCCGACAACCTCCAGGTCTTCCGGGCGGATACCGAAACTGACATCCTGGCCGTCGCTGACCGGCAATTGTGGGGCCGCAAGGGTGATGTTGCCGAGCTTCGAAGAGCCGAAGGCGAGTTCGCCGTCGCCGACACGAACGATACGGCCATCGAGGAAATTCATCCGGGGCGAGCCGATGAAGCCGGCCACGAACTTGTTGTTCGGATGATTGTAGAGTTCCAGCGGCGCGCCGACCTGCTCGATATTGCCCTTGCGCAGCACCACGATCTTGTCGGCCATGGTCATGGCTTCGATCTGGTCGTGGGTCACGTAGATCATGGTGTTGCCAAGCCGCTCGTGGAGCGCATTGATCTCGAAACGCATGACGACGCGCAGCTCGGCATCAAGGTTCGACAACGGTTCGTCGAACAGGAAAATCTTCGGCTCGCGCACGATCGAGCGGCCGATGGCCACGCGCTGCCGCTGGCCGCCGGAAAGCTGTGTGGGCCGCCGGTTCAGAAGCTCGTCGATCTGCAGCAGCACGGAAGCCGCCTGGATGCGCTTTTCGATTTCCGCCTTCGGCATGCCGATATTTTCAAGCCCGAAGCTGAGGTTCTGCCGAACCGTCATGTGCGGATAGAGCGCATAGGACTGGAACACCATGGAAACGCCGCGATCGGCCGCGGGCGTGCGCACGACGCTTTTCTCATCGATCAGGATGTCGCCGGAGGTCGCGGTTTCGAGACCGGCGATCATGCGCAGCAGGGTCGATTTTCCGCAGCCGGACGGGCCGACGAAGACGACGAACTCGCCGTCCTCGATCTCGAGATCGACATTCGGGATGACCTTGACGGCGCCGAAGGTCTTGTTGAGGTTCTTGAGTTTGAGATTAGCCATCGGTGGTAGCCTTTTACTTGACGCCCGAGGACGCGATGCCGGCGGTGATATAGCGCTGCAGGAACAGGAAGGCGCAGGCCAGCGGAAGCGCGGTCAGGGTCGTCATTGCCAGCAGCAGATGCCAGACAATGCCGTTTTCGGTCTGGAAACCTGCAAGGGCGAGCTGCAATGTGTGAACTTCGGGACGGTTGAGCACGATCAGGGGCAGCAGGAAATCGTTCCAGCGGCTCATCACCGAGAATACGGCGACGACGGCCAGCGCCGGTGTCGAGAGCGGCAGCACGATCCGCCAGTAGATCTGCCATTCGGACGCGTGGTCCATACGGGCCGCTTCCAGGAGCTCGTCGGGAATGGTGAGCATATACTGGCGCAGCAGGAACACGCCCGTCGGCGTGGCCACCGTCGGCAGGATGACGCCCCACAGATTGTTGACCAGCCCGAGTTCGGAGACGATCAGATAGGTGGGAACAAGAATCACGGTCGGCGGCACCATCAGCGTCGCGATGATGGCGACAAGCGCCACGGTCGAGCCGGTGAACTTGTATTTTGACAGCGCGAACGCGGCCATGGAGTTCATCACCAGGGTGATGATCGTCGCGACCACCGTGATGAAGGCCGAGTTGTAGATGTTCAGCCAGATATTGCCGCCGGAGGTTTCCAGCAATTCGCGATAATTCTCGAAGGCAAGATGAAACTGCCGGACCGGTGCTGCGTCATTGACATCGACGGTCACCCGGCCCGCTTCCGGGTTTTCCGGATCCACCATCTGTGCCTTGATGCCGAGGCGGCGGATTTGCGCCATCTGCCTGACCGACCCGTCTTCCTGGGCGACCTCGAACAGCGGCAAAGGCTCGTCATAGCCTTCAACCTCCGTCGTCTGGATCGTCTGCGGCAGAAGCGTCGGCGGATATTCGGACAGGTTGGCGGGCGCCTTGAACGACGAGATCAGCACCCACAGCACGGGCAGCAGCATGACCACGACGCCGAGCAGTAGATAGCCATAGGTGACATAATCGCCCCACGTCGCCTTGATGCCACCCTGTTTGCGCGTCAGGAACGGAATGATGCCGCGACGGTTTTGCGAAGAAGCCTGCATGGTCATTTCCTGTCTCCCGAGAGCTTCATCTGAACGAGCGTGAAGACGAGGAGCGCTGCGCCGAGAAGCAGTGAAGCGGCGGCGGCAAGGCCGTAATTGCGCGGCTGCGCGGCAAAGCCCGTTTCATAGATATACTGAACCAGAAGCATGGTGGCAGAGCCGGGCCCGCCGCCGGTCAGCACGTAAATTTCATCGAAAGTCTGGACCGAGCGGATGACGGCGAGAATGAAGACCACCAACAGAACGGGTCTGAGCATGGGAACGGTGATGCGGGTGAAGACCCGCCAGGGCGACGCCCTGTCCATCTTCGCCGCCTCATAGACATCCTGCGGGATCGACTGCAGTCCGGCGAGCAAGATGATCATGAAGAAGCCCGAATGCGCCCACACGGTAACGAAGATCGTCCAGAAAAACGCCCAGTGCGGATCGGCAAGCCAGGTGAAGCGTTCGAGGCCGAAGACCCCGAGAATGCCGTTCAGGATGCCGTTCCGCTGCAATATCCATTGCCAGGTGAGCGCCACCACAACCGGCGAGAGCATGACGGGGAAGAAGAAGACGCCGCGGAAGAAGCCGCGCGCCCGGATCTTGCCGTTGAGCGCGATTGCGGTGATCAGCGCCACGCCCATCATGAACATCACCTGCAGGGGAACGAACATGACGAGATTGCCAAGCGCGCGCCAGAACAGATCGCGCGAGCAGGTGGCGGGATCGAGATAGTTTTCACAGGCCAGCAGCGTGGCATAGTTCGAGCCGCCGACAAAAGGGCGCTCGTCGAGGAACAGATTGTCGCTGCCGGTCACCGAATAATAGATATTGATGAAGACCGGCAGCAGGGAAAAGAACAGGACGCTCGCCATGTTCGGTGCCAGAAAGGCCCATGGAAGCCGTTTGACGCCGATCGTCTTTTGAAGCCATTTCCACAAGGGGTTGACTGCGCGGGCCGGCAGCGAAGCCGCTGTTCCCAGCATGGTTGAGACCGTACCACTCGTCACGATGTCACCTTCGGGTTTTGTCGCCCCGGACCGCGGCTGCGAACGGCAGCCGCGGCCTCGGGACCGTGATGGGGATCAGTTCCGGGCTGCGGAGATGGCCAGCCGGACATCCTGGTCGATGCGTTCGAGCGCCGTATCGATGTCCATCTCGTTGTTGATCACCTGGCTGATGCGCGTGGTCAGCGAATTCATCATCGCACGCTGGAACGGCCAGCCCTGGAAACGGTAGGCCGCCGGTGCCATTTTCGGAATCTGGTTGATGAATGTGTCGAGCGCGCTCTGCACCTTGTCGGAGACGCCGCGATACTCAATGCCGGATTCGATCATCGACTGCGCCGTCGGGATATTGACGGCCGAGGAGATCATCGTCCGCAGATTTTCGTCGCGCGCGGCGAAGTTCAGGAACTTGCCGACCAGTTCGGGCTCGTCCGTGTGCTTGAAGCCGGCCAGCGCGCCGCCGCCGGGCATGGCAGAGCAGGCGGCAACGCCGCAGGGCGAATCGATCACTTCCCAGTCGAAGAAATCGCCGACCTCTTCATCCAGACGGCGAAGCTGCCAGGAGCCGCCGTAGTAAAGAACCGCCGTCGCATTGACGAAATCGGTGAAGTTGTCGCGCATGGTCGCGCCGCCGACGGCGCCCCAGAGATCGAGCGGCATGGTGCCGTCCCGGTGCCATTCCACGAACTGCGCGATGGCGTTGCGCAGCCCTTCCTCGATAACCGGCATGCCCTCGTCGTCGACAAGCTCGGCGCCATAGGAAATGGCCATGGCCGCGAAGCGGTGGCCGGAACGGTCCATCTCGAAGGGGAAGTCGGTATTGGTCGCCTCGGCGACCGCGTGGGCGGCCGCGCCCCACTCCGCCCATGTCGCGTCGTCGGCGGGCAGGTCGATACCGGCCTGTTCGAACAGCGTCTTGTTGACGAAGCCGCCGGTGACGGTGATCGAATCCGGCAGGCCATAGATGCCGTTCGGATCGGCGTTCTCGCCGCGCATCCAGTCAAGTACCATACCAAATTGCTTTTCAAAATAGGCCTGGTCGACATAGGGCGTGAGGTCCAGATAATATTTGGACAACCCGCCGAGATCCGTCACCACCGAAATGTCGGGTCCTCCGCCCGACGCCAGCTGCACAGGCAGGCTCTCGGCGACCGACTGATAGCTGACCACTTCAAGATTAACCTTTGTGCCCGGGTTTTCCGCCTCGAAGGCGTCGATAACGGGCTGGAGATACTGATCCAGCGCCTGGACCGTGATTTCCTGCGCCTGGGCGCCGCCCGCAAGCGAGATGGACGCTGCTGACAGCGTCAGCGCAGCGAAGCGTCTTGTAAGGCAATTCATGTCAAACCTCCCGGAATGGAATAGAACGTCAATGCCAATCGGCAAGGCGAAACTACCATACCATTATGAAGTGTCAACACGCCTGCGCAGTGCGCGGCGAACGGACGCGCTGTCTGCTAAAGCGCCGTGCGTCCATTCGGACGCACAAAGGACGCTCTAACCTATTGAATCTACGCATCATGCTTTCCGAAAATCGATTCCGATTCTTGGGCCGATGCGCTAGGCGGCGTATGGGGTTTACGCCCGCATTGACGCGCCGCCGCAAACACGAAAATGCGCGACTTTCCGAAGCGGGTTGTCCGTCGAAGTGCCTGAATTATTTGAGTCTTCAGCGCGAGAGGCCGCGATTGAAGACGCAGCGGCAATTGCCCGATGACGTACGGCATCAATCGATCGCCCGCGCCCGGAATCGGTTGATTCCGGACGGAAAAGGCTGGGCTTGGTTTGCGCATAATGTCGTCACAGTGCCGAAAAGTGCGAGTACCCGCATCGATTTTCCGCATATTTGCGCTATATGGTATGGTATCCATTGCCTATGAGGTGGTATGGTTGACAATTGCCGCGACTTTTTGTCGTACCGCGGCCGGAGATGGACATGACGGAAGCGAGTCTCGATTTTCTGGGGCCGGTCGATTTCACCAAGGCGATCGCCCCGCAGGTGCACAGGAAGCTGCGCAACGCGATCATCCGCAATTTTCTTGTACCCGGTCGCCGGGTCTCGGAAGCCGGTGTTGCCGAAGCGCTGAAGGTCTCGCGCCAGCCGGTGCGCGAGACCTTTATCCTGCTTGCCGAGCAGGGCATGCTCGACATCCGTCCCAAGAGCGGCAGCAGCGTTCCGCAGATTTCGATTTCGAAGGTGGTTCAGATTCAGGCCATTCGCGAGGCTATCGAGGCCGACGTCGCGCGCGCGGCGGCGCGGCTGATGACCAAGCCTCAGATCGACGCGCTTTATCGTCAGCTTGAACATCAGAATGACGCGCAGGCGCGCGCCGCTTCCGATTTCATGGAACTGGACGACCTGTTTCACAAGACGCTGGCGCAAGGCGCGGATCTGCCCTTCGCCTGGAACGTGATCGAAATGCAGAAGGCGCAACTCGACCGCGTCCGCTTCCTGGCCTTGAGCAAGGAACCCTCGAAAGGCATACCGGCGCAACACTTTGCCATTGTGGAAGCGATTGCCGCCCATAACCCCGAGCGGGCGGAGATGGAGATGCGCGCGCATCTGCGCGACGTTCTGCGCGACCTGCCCGTCATCGCCCGCAAGTACAGCGACTATTTCAAGGAATAGGCGGGGCGCCGCCGCGCCGTTCCGCGCGGGCCTCGAACGCCCGGACGACGGCGATCATGTCGTCCGCCCTGCTGCCCATGGCCTCCGTCTCCGCATAGAGCGCCGTGCAGGCCTCCATCAGCGGAAAGGCGGCGCCTGCAGACTTTGCCGCGTCGACCACAAGGCGGCTGTTCTTCAGGACATCGGAAATTCCGGCCTGGCGGGCAAAGTCACGGCGCCGGAGCATGTCGACCTTGATTCTGGAAACGTCGCTGGCCATCGGTCCGGCGTTCAGGATTTCTGCGAAGCGGTCCATGGCGAGCCCGTGCCGCGCCGCGAAGTGTCCCGCCTCCGCCAGTCCCGTCACCATGGTGATCAGGAAGGTGTTGACCGCAAGTTTCATCTGCAAGGCCGCCGGCACGGCGCCGCAGTCGAAAACCTGTTTGCAGACCGGGGCCAGAAGGGTGTGCAGGGGGACGAGATCCTCCGGCGCCCCCGCGAGCATGCCGATGAGTTGCCCGGCCTCGGCCGGCTTGCGGGAACCGGAGACCGGAGCCTCCACGTAACGGCCTCCGGCGGCGCTGATCTCTTTGGAAAGCTTGCGGGAGTAGTCTGCCGAAACGGTGCCCAGGGAGACAATGCAATGTCCACCGACCCGTTCGGCGAAGCGGTCCGTTGCGCGTCCGAGAACGCTGTCCGTGGCGCCCTCGTTCTCGAGCATCAGGAGCACCGTTTCGCACCGGGAAAAGAGGTCGTCCACCGTCAACGCCGCGCCAGCGCCGGCCCTTTCGAGCGGCAGGCAGCGTTCCGGCGTCCGGTTCCAGACGACGACCGGCATTCCGGCATGAACAAGGTTCAGCGCCATCGGCGTTCCCATCGTGCCGAGGCCGATGAAGCCTGTCGGTTTGCTCCTCATCGCAAGCGCGTTCTGGTCAGACATGGAACACACCGTAACGCCTCATCCTTGTTTCGAGAAACGAAACTTATGAAAGTGAAAAATTCGGAAAACGGGTATATCGCTCCGTTGACGCAGGCATTGACAAGTCGGTCCATCCGGCGCAATTTCGGTGCGCTCACCCGGGGGGTCCCGACAAGGGGCTGAGATACTGCTGGCTTGCGCAGCGCAGTGACCCGATGAACCTGATCCAGTTCACACTGGCGTAGGGATGGTGCATCGGCTGCGCGGGATCAAGCCTGCTATTCCTATCGGATGCAATGCGCGGCCTCCTCCATTCAACGTCGAACTGGGTCTCCAACGCCAAGAGCTATGGAGGCTCCGACCGATGCAAGATTTATCTCCGACCGTCACCAAAGGCCCGCTGCCGGCGTCCCGCCGCGTCTGGCACAAGGGCGTGCTTCACCCCGATATCCGCATCCCCATGCGCGAGATCGATGTGCATCCGAGCGCCGGCGAGCCGCCCGTCACCGTCTATGACAGTTCCGGCCCCTATACCGATCCGGATGCCGCCTTTACCATCGAGGGCGGCCTGCCGCGGCTGCGCGAAGACTGGATCGTCGCGCGCGGCGACACACAGGCCCATGACGGCCGCCATGTGAAACCCGAGGACAACGGCTTTGCCGAGGGCGCGCGCCTGGTGCCGGAATTTCCCGTGCGCCATCGGCCGCGGCGGGCGACGGGCGGTCGCGCCGTGACCCAGCTGGCCTATGCCCGCGCCGGGATCGTGACGCCCGAAATGGAATTTGTCGCCATCCGCGAAAATCTCGGGCGCAGGGCTGCGAAAGAGGCCTTGATGCGCGATGGCGAAGCCTTCGGCGCAACGATCCCGGATTTCATCACGCCCGAATTCGTACGAAATGAAGTGGCGGAAGGCCGGGCAATCATCCCCG
>NZ_CFHTCS010000114.1:0-12029 GCF_984369615.1 Martelella sp.
CGTCAACAACCAACAACAAAAAAAATGACATTTTTGTTAAGTGATTGGTTTTGTTTACTTTCATATGCGGCCTGCCGAAACGTCAAAGGTTAAGATCCGTTAAGCTTTTCCGGGCGCACAATGATAGGGCAGTCGTGACTTCTGCCTGTTTTTTCCGCGCCTCCTCCCTTCGTCCTGGTGCGGAGGATTTTCCGCCCTGAAACAGCAGTTTGCGCCCTTTGCTCGGGCGGCACTTTTACCTTAATCAATGCGCGAACGGATTTTTCGGATTTGAAAGCATTGAAAGAGACCATGCTGAAGGACGCGGACGGGCTTCCGATCACCGCGGTCCTGGAGCCCCTTTCGGCAGCGCTTGGCGAAATTGGCCAGGCCGTGCTTGCCGCCCCTCCGGGCGCGGGCAAGACGACGCGTGTTCCCCTGCATCTGCTGACGAGCGGCGTGGCCGGCACGGGGCGGATCATCCTGCTTGAGCCGCGCAGGCTTGCCGCGCGCGCTGCCGCCTTCCGCATGGCGTCGCTTCTTGGCGAAAGCCCGGGCGAGACCGTCGGCTACCGCATGCGGCTCGATACCAAGGTTTCGGGCAAAACCCGGATCGAAGTGGTGACGGAGGGCGTGTTCGCCCGAATGGCGCTCGATGACCCCGAGCTTGCCGGCATTTCCATGGTGATCTTCGATGAGTTCCACGAGCGTTCGCTGGATGCCGATTTCGGCCTGGCGCTGGCGCTCGACATCCGCGCCGGGCTGCGCGAGGACCTGAAGATCCTGGTGATGTCGGCGACGCTCGACACCAGCCGCATCGCCGCGCTTCTCAACGACGCCCCGGTGATCGAGAGTGCCGGACGGGCCTTCCCCGTGGAACACCGCTACCGGCCGCGGCGGCCGCGTTCGCGCATCGAGGATGATGTCGCGGCCGCGGTGCTTGACATGCTCACGCGCGAAGAGGGCTCGATCCTCGCCTTCCTGCCCGGACAGGCCGAAATCCGCCGGACCGCCGAGAGACTGGCTCCGAGCGTTCCCGGCGATGTGATCGTCGCGCCGCTTTACGGCAACCTGTCGCGGGCCGAACAGGATGCGGCGATCGCCCCCGCGCCCGAAGGCTGCCGCAAGGTGGTGCTGGCGACGGCGATTGCCGAGACCGCGATCACGATCGATGGCGTTCGGGTGGTGATCGACAGCGGGCTGCAACGCCTTCCTGTCTTCGAGCCGGCGACCGGGATCACCAGGCTTGAAACCGTCCGGGCGTCGCGCGCGGCGGCCGATCAACGGGCCGGCCGCGCCGGCCGCACCGCGCCGGGCATTGCGCTCAGGCTCTGGCACGAGGGCCAGACGGCCGCCCTTCCCGCCTTCAATCCGCCGGAAATCCTGTCCTCCGACCTCACCGGCCTGGCGCTCGATCTTGCCCATTGGGGCGTCGTCGATCCCGCCCAGCTTTCCTTTGCCGACCAGCCGCCGGGGCCCGCCCTTGCCGAGGCGCGCAAGCTGTTGCATTCGCTCGGGGCTCTCGATCCCGCAGGGCGGCTGACGCCGTCCGGCGAGCGGCTGCGCGCCATCCCCCTGCCGCCGCGCCTTGCGGGCATGGTCGTCAAGGCGGCTGAAAGCGGCACGGCCTTGCCTGCGGCCGAGCTTGCGGTGCTTCTGACCGAACAGGGGCTTGGCGGCACCAGTATCGACCTTTCCGAACGGCTCCGGCGGTTTCGCGCCGACAAAAGCCCGCGGGCGGAGGCGGCGCGCGGGCTGGCCGCCCGCATCGCCAAAACGGCAGGCGGCAGCAGCAGGCGCAGCGGCCCTTTCGATCCGGGCGCGGCCCTGATCCATGCCTTTTTCGACCGCATCGCCATGGCCCGCGGCGGACGCGGCCGCTATCTGATGGCCAATGGTCGCGGTGCGGAACTGGCCGAGGATGATCCGCTCGCGGCCTGCGATTTTATCGTCGTCGCCGACCTGACAGGCTCCGCGGCGCGCGGGCGCGTGCTCGCCGCCTGCCCTGTTTCACGGGAAACCATCCTCGCGGCGCGCGCCGAGGCGATCGTGACCCGCGCGGAATGTGTCTTCGACCGCGACAGCCTGTCCGTCAGGGCGCGCAGCGTGACCCGGCTCGATGCGCTGGTGCTTTCCGAGCGCCAGGGGGCGAAGCCATCCGGAAACGAAGCGGCGGAGGCGCTCGCCGACGGGCTTCGCCGCTACGGACTGTCGCTTCTTTCTTTTCCAAAGGAGGCTGCCCATCTTGTCGAACGGATCGGCTTTCTCCATCGCAAGCTCGGCGATCCCTGGCCGGATGTTGCAGAAAAGGGTCTGCTGCGAAGCCTTGATATCTGGTTCACCCCCTTCCAGGCGGGCATCACCGCGCTTTCCGCCGTCAGTCCGAAAAGCCTGACGCAGGGCCTTCAGGCGCTTCTGCCCTACCCGCTTGCCGCCGATCTCGAGCGGCTGGCGCCGACGCATTTTACGGCGCCCACCGGCGACCGGGTTCCGATCCGGTATGACGGCGACGAACCGGTGCTTTCGATCCGGGTACAGATGCTCTACGGACTGAAGCGCCATCCGGCAATCGCCGGCGGCGTGCCGCTCGTTCTGGAACTGACCTCGCCGGCCGGCCGGCCGATCCAGACGACGCGCGACCTTCCCGGCTTCTGGGCGGGGTCATGGAGGGACGTGCGCGCGGATATGCGCGGGCGCTACCCGAAACATTTCTGGCCGGAGGACCCGGCCAATGCGCAGGCGACGCGGCGGGCAAAGCCGCGCGGGACATGAGGAGAAATGCGATGAACAAGCCGGTCACCGACATGGTGGGGCATGAGCGACGCGGAAACCTGCGCCTGCAGACGCTTGTGCGGCTCCGATGGCTGGCGGTCGCCGGCCAGACGGCAGCGGCGCTGACGGTGGCATTCGGGCTCGATTTCCCGATGCCGATCATCCCCGTGCTCGCGCTGATTGCCGCGCTCGCCCTCGGCAATCTGGTGCTGAGCGTCAGCTTTCCGGCGACCCAGCGCGTGTCCCCGCGCATCGCCTTTGCCATGATCGGTTTCGATCTACTGCAACTGACCGCGCTGCTCTACCTGACCGGCGGGCTTGCCAATCCCTTCGCGCCGCTGATCTGCGTGCCGGTGATCATCTCCTTCGCCGCGCTGCCGCTGCATTATGCCTTCGCGCTTCTGGCCTTTGCCGTATCCGGCGTGTCGGCCCTGGCGCTCAGCCCCTTTCCCTTGCCATGGCATGCAGGCATCACACTGGAGATCGAGCCGATCCTGAAATTCGGCATCTGGATCGCGATCATCGCCATGCTGGGTTTTGCCGCCTTCTACGTCCAGCGGATCACGCTCGAAGCCCAGCAGATATCGGATGCGCTGGCGGCGACGGAACTGGTGCTGCAGCGCGAACAGCACCTCTCCCAGCTCGACGGGCTGGCGGCGGCCGCCGCCCACGAACTCGGCACGCCGCTTGCCACGATCTCGGTGGTGGCCAAGGAGATGGCGCGGGCGCTTGGCGATGATCCCGAACATGGCGAGGACGTGCAGTTGCTCGTCAGCCAGAGCCAGCGCTGCCGGGACATACTCTCCCGCCTCACGTCGCTTTCCAAGGAGGACGAGGCGCATATGCGGCTCCTGCCGCTGACCTCCCTGATCGAGGAGGTGGTCGCGCCCCACCGGCCGTTTGTCTCGCAGATGGAGATCCGCGTTTCCGGCGAGACCGGCGGCGAGCCGGTCGGCAATCGCAATCCCGGCATTCTGTACGGCCTTGGCAATATCATCGAAAACGCCGTCGAACATGCCCGCCAAAAGGTGGAGATTGCGGCGCATTACAGCGAGACGCGGGTCACGATCACCGTCACCGATGACGGCGGCGGTTACACGCCGGATATCCTGCCGCGCATTGGCGACCCCTTCGTTTCCGATCGGCAGAAGAACCCGGCGGACAGCCGCGCCGGCGGTCTGGGCCTCGGTCTGTTCATCGCCAAGACGCTTCTGGAACGCTCGGGCGCACGCCTTTCCTTCGAAAATGTCGGCGGCGCGCGCATCACCGTCTCCTGGCCGCGCTGGCGGATGGAGGCGGATATGGCCGATCAGAGCTGAGACTTCTCTGCCGGGATGACCTGGGTCAGGAAGATCGCGACCGTGGCGAGCGCGGCAAAGACGGCCAGCAGGAAGCCGGGCGCGAGCGTGAAACCCGTCTGCTGGATGATGAAGGTCGCGAGAAGCGGCGTCAGCCCGCCGACAATGGCAAAGCCGATATTGTAGACGAAGGCGACGCCGGAATAGCGCACGTCGGTCGGGAAGATTGCCGTCAGCAGCACCGGACCCACGCCCCAGGCAAAGGCGCCGATCAGCGAGATCACGATCATGGCCGGCAGGAGCGACGACACGCCCTCATGGATCCAGACATAAACGGGGATGGCCGCGATCGCCAACAGCAGGGCGGCGACGAAGGCCGGCACCTTGATACCGACGAAATCGGAAATGGCGCCGGCGACAGGCATGGGCAGCGAAAAGACGATGATGCCGACGAGAACGGCGGTTGCCACCTGGTCCGGATCGTAATGCAGGAAATCCGTCAGATAGCTGTTCATGTAGAGGTAGAGCAGCGGCACGGCGGCAGCGCCAAGGCCGGTGATGAACAGTCCGAGCCAAACGGCGCGGGCATTGTCGCGGAAGAGCGCCGCCAGCGGCACCTTGTGGGTTGATGCCTCCATTTCGGCGAAGGCGGGGCTCTCGGCAAGCCGCGCGCGCAGGATGAAGCCGGCAATCGCCACCAGTCCGCCGATGAAGAAGCCGATGCGCCAGCCATAGGAGAGCACCGCCGCATCGCTCAACAGGTGCTCGATCGCCCATTGCACCGCCTGGGCGGCCAGCATGCCGACATTGATGATCATGAACAGGAAGCCGCAGGCAAGGCCGCGCCGCTTCGGCATGGTTTCGGTGATCAATGTCATCGCCCCGGGAATTTCGCCGCCGAGGCAAAGCCCCTGCACCATGCGCAGCACGACCAGCGCGACGGTGGCCGAGATGCCCCATGTGGCATAGCCAGGCATGAAGGCGATCAGGAAGGTGGCCCCCGCCATGCCGGCGATCGAGACGCGCAACATCAACTTGCGTCCATGCCGGTCGCCGAAATGGGAGAACAGAATGCCGCCGATGGGGCGCACCAGATAGCCGGCGGCAAAGACGGCGAAAGCCGCAAGCAGTCGGGTCGACGCCTCTTCGGCCGGAAAGAAGGTCTTGCCGATCTGCGAGGCGAATGTGGCGTAGATCACAAAGTCGTAGAATTCCAGGCCGCCGCCCATACTGCCCAGAAACAGCGCCCGGTTGCGCTCGCCCGCCGTCACCGCCATGTCTCGCCCTCCGATCGGTTCATCGGAGTGAAACTGGCCGAACGAAAAGCGAAAGGCAAGCCTAATATAAGCCGCAGCGGCAACCGAGCTGAGCGTCGGATGCCGGGGCCGACGGGGAAGCGCGCCTCGCTGCGGCGGGCCCGTTGAAGCCGTGATCGGCGCGTGCCGCGAACGGACCCGGAGAGCCGTGCGTCCATTCGGACGCACAAAGGACGCTCTACCCTATTTTATCTACGCATCGTGCTTTCCGAAAATCGATTCCGATTTTCGGGCCGATGCGCTAGCGAAAAGATACGGCGCTGAGGCCGGCGATCGCGTCGTCTGCGATTACGTTCAGGGGCTTATCGATATCGACGGTCACCACGCCGGGTTCGCCGCTCGGGTCTTCGAGGGTCTCGAGCTGGCTTTTCAAAAGCGAGGTCGGCATGAAGTGACCCGCGCGCGCGCCGATCCGCTCGGCAAGGAGCGTTTCGCTGCCGTTCAGGAAGACAAAGGCGAGCGGCTGGCCCGCCGTCGCCCGCAGACGGTCGCGGTAGATCTTCTTCAGCGCCGAACAGGTCACGACCACGCCCGTTTGACGCTCTCTGGCAAGCTCGGCGCCGACACGATCAAGCCAGGGCCAGCGGTCAGCGTCCTCAAGCGGGATGCCGGCGGTCATCTTGTCGACATTGGAGGCCGGGTGAAGGTCGTCGCCCTCGACCTGCTCAAAGCCCGCCCGTTCGGCGATCAGTCTCGCGACGGAGGATTTTCCGCACCCGCTCACGCCCATGACGATGATGGCGCGCGGCGTTTCGGCCTTGCTTGTATTCATTGGTCGTTTCATCCGTTCCGGCAGGAAAGAGAGGCGGGCATCGCCGCCAGGCAAGAGCGCTGCGATATCATGGCCGGACCGATTGCCGCAACGGGACAGAATGTCCGCCGGGCGAAAAGACCCGGCGGCAAGATCCGCCATCGCCGCTCTTAGCGCTTCCGCTTTTCCCGGAAACGCCTTAGCGCTGGATCCCCAATGCGCTGATATCGACCTCAAGCGGCCCCGAAAGGTCTTCGATCGAATCATAGAGCAGTTCCAGCGCGTATTGCGGATTATGCGCGAAGGCGCCGGGATCGGCGGTGACGAACTTCCAGTTATAGGCCGCCTTCAGGCTGCGCGGCGTCCAGGCCTTGTAGCTCGCCGTCCGCCCGTCAACCTCGTCGGCGCGGCCGTCCTGATCCGCGTCGACGAAGAAATAGGGATAATGCGGTTCGTAGACGATCGGCGTGCCGGCGACATTGGCGGCGTAATCCCGGATGGTCTCCATCAGCAACGCCGCATTGCTGGCAATATCGGAGCGGATGCCCTTGTTGAGGTCGCCGCTGCCGTCATAGCTGACGCGGGAAATGCGGATCGCGTCGAAATTGCCGGTCTCGTGGCAGGTAAGGCAGGTCTCTTCCGCGACCGTGAGCGTGTGGGGATCATGACAGGAAGCACAATCGGCCACCGGACGGGCATGGAAGAAGCGGCCGGAATAGGTCTTGCCGGGATATTCGAAGCCTCCCGCCCCGACGGCGCCGAGGCGCAGGGCGCCGGCCAGCGCATAATGCGGGTTGACGAAGCCGATCTCCGGGTCCGGCGTGTCATCGGCCTTGTCGCCGACGGCCCTGGAAACCGTCACGCCGGCGGCCCGGCCGGAGTGACAGGTGAGACAGGCCGCTTCCACGCCGGGCTTGACCGGATGCTCGATGCCGCTCGGCAACGTGATCGCGGTGATCTCCGCGAGACCCGGATTGTGACAGGTCTCGCAGTCGACGACGCCGCCGACGGGCACGGCGGCGGCCACGCCGGGCTCGCTGCCGTCGAGACCGTGGAAGGCGCGGAAGCCCGCGCCCGAGTGACAGGTGGAACAGCTTGCCGGCACCTCGCCCTCGCCGTCCCAGTGGGTAAAGGCCTCGGCCGAGGCATCGGCATGGGCGGAGCGCGCCCAGGCCTCGATCATCTTTTGCTGCGGGATCGAAATCTGGTCCGGACGGAACGGCCCGGACTGTGGCATGACGAACAGTTCAAGGGCTTCCACGGCCGCCTCGCCGTTTCCGTCGTCCTGAGCGGAAGCGCTGCCGGAATTGACAAATGTCAATGTCGCTGCAATAACAGCAACGAAAAATGAAGAAAACCGCTTCACTCCATAAGACATGGCTTTTCACCCCCACTGAAAATTCATAGTCTGTGCTTGCTGCATGCTAAACAATTCAGTCCGTCCCGGCAATTCAATTGTCGGCACGAGTGGATTGTCCGGCGCCAAGCCTTGGGAGTGTTTTTTTGGACCGCCTCTTTTCCGCCGGCCTGTCCGTGCCGACCGGCCCCTCATTGCCAGACGACCACGCTGCCCAAACGCTCCTGACAGAAGAGGCGGCGCTTACGCCTGCCCGCGGCGAGGAATTGCGGGTCGTGCCGCTGGTCGAGGTCGACCAGCGCGTTGCCCAGGGCCAACCGCTCTTATCGCTGCGCGCGGCAGAGGAGATCAAGCTTGTCGCGCCCATGCCGGCGCGGGTGGCGGCGATCGAGCTCAATCCCGGACGCAGGCTGATCCAGATGCTGCTGTTTCGCGAAGACGGCGGCGGCCGGCATTCCTTTAAAACCGACAGGGCCGAAAGCGATGCTGCGGCATTGCGCGCCCTGATGCAGGAGGCCGGCCTGTGGCGGCTTTTCCGCAGCCGGCCCTTCGGCCATATGCCCGCCCTCGCCGAAACGCCCGCCGCGATCTTCGTCATGGCCGCCGACACCCGGCCCGCGGCCCCCGATCCGCGAAACGCCATCCGGGGCCGCGAGGAGGCCATATCGCGCGGCCTTTCCGCGTTGAGGCTTCTGGCGGACAATCAGGTCTTCCTGTGCGAGACGAAGGGCAGGTCTCTTGACCTCGACGACGCGGCCGGCATCCGCCGCATCGCCTGTGGGACGCTCCACCCGCAGGGCCTCGCCGGCATAAAGATCCACCACCATGCGCCCGCCGCAATCGATGGCCGCGTCTGGGACATTCATGCCGAGGATATCGCCGATCTCGGCGACCTTCTCGCAACCGGCCTTCTGCCCGAGACCCGGCTCGTAACCGTCACCGGTTCGGCCATGCGCGAACCGCGCCTGCTGCGCTGCCAGCCCGGCGCGGACCTGCGCGGGCTCTGTCACGGCCATGTGCAGCCGGGCCCCTATGAGGTGCTTGCCGGCTCCGTGCTGGACGGCAGGCCCGCCCACTGGCTCGGCCCGCGCGACCGGCAGGCGAGCGTTCTGTCCCGCGGATCGGGCAAGAGGCGCGGCCACTGGTTTTCCGCGGCACTCACCCGCGCCGCCCGGCCGCTGCCGATCATCCCGACGGCCGCCCTGTCGCAGGCTTTCGGCGGCGATATTCCCGCTGCCGCCCTGATGCGCGCGCTTTCGGCCGGCGACCAGGAGGCCGCCGCCCGCTTGGGCGCGCTTTCACTGCTTGAGGAGGACCTGGCGCTGGTTGACTACGTCACCTTCTCCGAGCCGCCGCTTGCCGCGCAGTTGCGCGGACTTCTGAACGCCATCGAGAAAGAGGAGGCACCGGCATGAGCCACGGCTTGTGGGACCGGGAAACCGTCGCCCTGCTTCTGCTGATCTCGGTGATGCCACTGGCGCTGACATGGCTCTGGTATGGCGGGCTCGATGCCGCAGGCCTTCTGGCGCTGGCGCTGATCATTTCCGGGCTCTGGCACGTGATCTTCATGCTCGCCCGCGCCCAGCCGCCTTCCTTCGCCGGCGCGCTGACGGCGCTTGCGATCGCAATCCTCGCGCCGGAGGAGCTCAGCATCGTGCAGCTCGTTCTCGGTATCTCTTTCGGCTCGGTCATGGCCGAGCTCGTCTTCGGCGGCTGGGGCCGAAACGTGCTGAACCCGGCAACGGTGACGCTCGCCTTTCTCGGCTTCGGCTTCGTCACCGCGCCCTGGCCGGATCTGCCGCTGCCGCTGGCCTGGGCCGCGATACCGGCCGCCCTGCTCGGCGCGCTTTTCGGGGTGATGCCGGCGCGCGCGATCGCAGGTGCGGTCATCGTCATCGGCGGCGCCCATTTCGCCGGCGTGCCGGTCGCACCTCTGCTTCCGGCGGTTGCCGTGGTGCTGGTCCTGCTCGTCGCAGATCCCGTTGCAAGCGCCTCGACAAGGCTCGGCGGCTGGCTCAACGGCGCCTTTTTCGGCGCATTGATCATCCTGTTCGCGCTCGGCTGGCAGAGCGCCGCTCCCGTGCAGATGGCCGTATCCGCGGCCCTTCTGACCTCGCTTGCCGCCCCGTTGCTGGACGAAGCCGCCATTGCGCTGTGGCTTGCCCAAAGGAGAAGACGTCATGGCTGACCTTAATCCGTTCTCGGCCTGGCGCCGGTTTCTGGCGCTGCCCAATGAAAACCGGACAAAGACCGTCGTCATCGCCTTTCTCGTCTCCGCCATTTGCGCCCTGATGGTCTCCGGCGCTACCGTGATCCTGCGGCCGATCCAGGCGGCAAACCGCGCTGCGGAGGAACAGGCCCGGCTTGAGGCGCTCGTCGCCGGCATTCCCGGCATGACGCAGATCCTCGAGCAATCCGGCGGTTCGCTGTCGACCGTGGTGATCAACCTGCCGGAGGGACGGGCGGCACAGGACGTGACGCCGCAAACCCTTGCCGCAGCCCTTGACGACGCGGCCAACTGGACCACGCTGTCGCCCGCGGAAGACACGGCCGGCATCGGCCGGAGGCCGGACTACGCGCAGATCTACCTGCTTCGAAACGAAGCCGGCGATATCTCGCTGGCCCTGCTGCCGGTAACCGGCCCGGGCTATCAGGCGCCGATCGACGCGATCATGGCCCTGCGCGGCGACATGAACACGATTGCAGGCCTTGCGATCACCAACCAGGCCGAAACGCCCGGCCTCGGCGGGCGCATCGAGGAGCCGGCATGGCTCGCCCAATTCCCCGGCACCGAGCTTGCCGATCCGTCCGGCACCGTCCGCTTCGCCGTCGCCAAGGGCGCGGCCGGCAATGATTACGAGGTCGACGGCATAACCGGCGCCACACGCACCGGCAACGCGTTCACCAAGATCATGCGCTTCTGGGGCGGGCCCGAGGGCTATGGCCCGTTCATCGACGCCGTCCAGCGCGGGGAGTTCTGATATGGCCCGGTCAACCAATCTCTGGTCGACGCTGACGGAGCCGCTCGTCCTGCAAAATCCGGTGACGCTGCAGATCCTCGGCATCTGCTCTGCGCTTGCGGTCACCACCTCGGTGGCAACGGCGCTGACGATGTCGGCCTCGCTCACCACGGTGCTGGTGCTGTCGGCCATGCTGGTCAGTCTGATCCGCCGCCATATCCCCGATTCCATCCGCCTGATCGTGCAGATCGTCATTGTCGCCTCGCTGGTGGTGGTCATCGACCAGTTCCTGCAGGCCTATTTCTTCGACATCAGCCGCAAGCTTTCGGTCTTCGTCAGCCTGATCACCACCAACTGCCTGGTGCTGGGGCGCACGGAGAGCTTCTCGCGCTCCAACCCGCCGCTGCCCTCCATGGTCGACGCGCTCGGCAACGGGCTAGGCTATTCGCTGGTGCTGATCGTCATCGGTTCGGCACGCGAACTCTTCGGCGCAGGCAAGCTGATGGGCTATCAGGTCTTTCCCGTGGTCGCGGACGGCGGCTGGTTCACGCCCTTGAACCTGATGCTGCTCGCCCCGAGCGCCTTCTTCATGCTTGGAGGCCTTGTCTGGGCCGTGCGCACGGTGCTGCCGCAGCAGGCCGAACCCTCGGAGTTCAACCCGCCGAAGACAGAGGAGGCCGGAAAATGACCGACCTCTGGAACCTGTTTCTCAGCGCCGCCTTTGTCGAGAATGCGCCGCTGACGCTGTTTCTCGGGCTCTGCACCTTTCTGGCGCTCTCGCGCCGCACGGCGTCAGCCATCGGCCTCGGCATCGCGGTCACCGCCGTCATGGGCGTCACCGTGCCGCTCAACCAGGTGATCTATCACGCGCTTCTGGCGCCCGGCGCCTGGGCCTGGGCCGGCATGCCGGAGATCGATCTTTCCTATCTGAAGCTGATCTCCTTCATCGGCGTGATCGCCGCGACCGTGCAGCTGGTGGAAATGGTGCTCGACCGTTTCTTTCCGGCGATCTACGCCTCCTTCGGCGTGTTCCTGCCGCTTCTGACCGTGCATTGCGCCATTCTCGCCGGCAGCCTGTTCATGGTCGACCGCGATTATGGCATCGGTGAATCGGCTGTCTTCGGGCTGGGCCAGGGCTTCGGCTTCGGCGTCGCCGTCGTTCTGCTCGGCGCGATCCGCGCCCGGCTTTCCTATGCTGACCTGCCGCAGGGCCTGCGCGGGCTCGGCATCACCTTCACCCTTGCCGGAATGATGTCCCTCGGCTTTTCCGCATTTGCGCAAATGGTGACGTCATGAACGAGATCGCAGTCGGAGCCCTTGTCGTCATCGGCCTTGTCCTCGTGCTCACGCTGGCGCTCCTGATGACCCGCGCACGCCTGATCCCCGCCGAGGCGCTGACGGTGACGGTCAACGAAACCATGGAGATCACGGCCAATCGCGGCGACCGCCTGCTCGGCGTCCTGCACGGCGCGGGGATCGGCATTCCGGCGGCCTGCGGCGGCTCCGGCACATGCGGGCTCTGCCGCGTTCATGTGGACGGCGAAGGCGCGGGCGAACCGCAGGCGACCGAACGCGGCGTGCTGTCTGCCGCCGAAC
>NZ_CFHTCS010000115.1:0-11975 GCF_984369615.1 Martelella sp.
CGGCCACATCGAGCGCCAGATCGGCGAGCACCCGCATCATCAGCGGCTGGCTCACCAGAGCCTTGCCATGGACGCTGCGGCCGCGCGCGGCATGGGTCGCCTCGGCAAGGGCGGCGCGCATCAGACCCGAGGCCATCACGGCGCTGTCGAGCCGCATCAGGGTCAGCATGTCGAGAATGGTTCTCAAGCCGGTATCCGGCGCGCCGAGCAGAAAACCGAAGGCATCGGAAAACTCGATCTCGGCGGCGGCATTCGAGCGCAGCCCGAGCTTGTCCTTCAGCCGCTGATAGCGCAGGGCGTTGGTGCGCCCCTCGTCCAGCAGGCGCGGAACCAGAAAGCAGCCCGGCTTGCCGTCGACATCGGCAAGCATGATGAAAGCATCGCTCATCGGCGCGGAGACGAACCACTTGTGGCCCGACAACCGGTAGACGCCCTCGCTGACGCGCGCGGCCTTTGTGGTCAGCGCGCGCGTGTCGCTGCCGGCCTGCTTCTCGGTGATCGCCAGCCCGACGGTCGCCGCCGTTTTCTGCGCCTGCGGACGGTTGGTCGAATCATATTTGCGCGACAGGATTTTCGGGGCCCATTCCGCGCGCAATTGCGGCGTCGCCGCCAGAACCGCAAGCGAGGCGGAAGTGGCGGACAAGGGCTCCAGATGCCCGCATTCAAGCTGTGCCGTCAGGAACAGGCGGACGGCCCTCAGCTTGTGCGCCTTCGATTTCGAATCGGCATCGCGCGGCGGTTCCCAGAGCGAGGAATGCAGCCCCGACGACATGGAGCGGCGCAGAAGCGCGTGCCAGGCCGGATGGAAGGCGACCGTGTCCAGCCGTTCGCCGGCGGGACCGTGGGTCTTCAGTTGCGGCAGGCTGGTATTGGCCATCTGCGCCAGTTCCTGCGCTTCCGGCGAGGTCACATAGCGCCCGATCGTGTCGAACTCTTCGCGCAGCGGTCGCGCCAGGTTGCGCGTCAGGTCGCCGAGAAGCGGGTCGGAATGAAAGGCGTTGTACCCGCTCCACGGTTTTGGCTGGTTCAACGTCCTGAAAACATCATTGTCGGGCATCGCCGTTTACGCACTTCTTTTTGAAGACAGATCGCAGAGTTGGCACGGTTCGATATAATCTGTCAAAGCTTGCAGCCGGGCCGGTGAGCCATTATAGACGCCAGGACTTCAAGCGATAGACCGCACGGCCTCATATGGAGGAAAGCTTCATGGTCTTCTTTCCCCACCGCCACCTGATCGGCATCAAGGGCCTGTCGCCCATTGATATCGGCACGCTTCTCGACAAGGCCGAAGAGGCCATAGCGTTCAACCGTTCCCGCGAGAAGAAAAACAGCGTTCTGCGCGGGCTCACCCAGATCAACCTGTTCTTCGAGGCCTCGACCCGAACGCAGGCCTCCTTCGAACTGGCCGGCAAGCGGCTGGGCGCCGACGTGATGAACATGTCGGTCGGCAATTCATCGGTGAAAAAAGGCGAAACGCTGATCGACACGGCGATGACGCTGAACGCCATGCACCCGGATGTGCTGGTGATCCGCCATGCCTCGGCGGGCGCTGCAGCGCTTCTTTCGCAAAAGGTCGCCTGCTCGGTCATCAATGCCGGCGACGGCGCGCATGAGCACCCGACCCAGGCCCTGCTCGACGCGCTCACCATCCGTCAGGCCAAGGGCCGGCTCGACAATATCGTCGTCGCCATCTGCGGCGATATCCTGCATTCGCGCGTCGCCCGCTCCAACATCATCCTTCTGAACACGATGGGCGCGCGGGTGCGCGTCGTCGGCCCGGCAACGCTTCTGCCCGCAGGCATCCGCGACATGAGCGTCGAGGTCTTCGACAATATGGAAGACGGACTGAAGGACGCCGACGTGGTGATGATGCTGAGATTGCAGCGCGAACGCATGTCCGGCGCCTTCGTGCCCTCGATCCGCGAATATTTCCGCTTCTGGGGGCTCGATGCGGAAAAACTGAAGGCCGCCAGGGAAGACGCGCTGGTGATGCATCCCGGACCGATGAACCGGGGCGTGGAAATCGCCACCGACGTCGCCGACGGTCCGCAAAGCGTGATCGAGAAACAGGTGGAAATGGGCGTCGCCGTGCGCATGGCCGTGATGGAAACGCTGATGCTTTCGGGAAATGAAGGAGCACGCGCATGAAACCGCTCGTTCTGAACAAGGCCCGCATCATCGACCCTTCCCGCGACCTTGACGAGACCGGCACGATCATCGTTGCGGACGGCCGCATTGTCGCCGCCGGTCGCGATGCCGCCAACCAGGGCGCGCCGGAAGGCGCCGAGATCGTCGATTGCGCCGGCCTCGTTGCCGCGCCGGGCCTTGTCGATGCCCATGTCTTCGTCGGCGAACCCGGTGCCGAACACACCGAAACCATCCATTCGGCAAGCCTTGCGGCGGCTGCCGGCGGCATCACCTCCTTCGTGATGATGCCCGATACAAATCCGCCGATCGATGATGTCGCATTGCTGGAATTCGTGCTGAAGACCGCTCGCGACAACGCCGTCGTCAACGTCTTTCCTGCTGCGGCGCTGACCAAGGGTCTGGCCGGTCTCGAGATGACGGAAGTGGGCCTCTTGAAGGGCGAGGGCGCGGTGGCCTTCACCAATGGCCGCTACTCGCTCTCCGACAACCGCGTTCTGCGCCGGGCGATGACCTATGCCCGCGCCTTTGACGCGGTGGTCTCGCTCGAGCCGCGCGACCGCTATCTCAGCGAAACCGGCGTGATGAACGAGGGATTGTTCGCAAGCTGGCTCGGCCTTTCCGGCATACCGCGCGAAGCCGAGATCATTCCGCTCGAGCGCGACCTCAGGCTCGCCGCGCTGACCGGCGCGCGCTATCACGCAGCGCTCGTCTCCGTGCCCGAATCGGTCGAGGCGATCCGCGTCGCCCGAGAACGCGGGGCCTTCGTTTCCAGCGGCATCTCGATCAACAATCTGACGCTGAACGAGAACGATATCGGCGAATACCGCACCTTTTTCAAGCTGACGCCGCCGCTGCGCCACGAGGAAGACAGGCTGCAGATGGTCGAGGCGCTGAAGAACGGCCTGATCGACATCATCGTCTCCTCGCATGATCCGCAGGACGTCGATACCAAGCGCCTGCCGTTTTCCGATGCCGAGGACGGCGCGATCGGGCTCGAGACCATGCTGTCCGCCGCCCTTCGCCTGCATCATTCGGGCGAGATATCGCTGATGCGGCTGATCGACGCAATGTCGACCCGGCCGGCAAAGGTGTTCGACCTTGATGCCGGTACGCTTCGGCCCGGCGCGCGGGCCGATATCACGCTGATCGACCCGGAAGAGCCATGGATCGTCACGCCCGACCGCCTCGTCTCGCTGTCGAAAAACACAACCTTCGAGAATGCCCGCTTCTCCGGCCGCGCTGTCAGGACCTATGTCGCCGGCTGCTGTGTCTATCAGGCGCGCTAGGAAAGGAACCGCATCGTGGGGGAATTATTCGCTTTCGACCTGACGCCGGTTCAGGCGCTGATCGTGATCGCGATCGGCTATCTTCTCGGGTCCCTGCCCTTCGGCTATCTCATCACCCGCATGGCGGGCCTCGGCGACATCCGCAAGATGGGCTCCGGCAATATCGGCGCGACCAATGTCCTGCGCACCGGCAAGCGGCATCTCGCGGCCCTCACCCTGCTGCTCGACGCGCTGAAGGCGACCTTCGCCGTCATCATCTGCGCAAAGCTTTACGGCACGGACGCAGGACTTGTCGCCGGCGCGGCGGCCTTTATCGGCCACCTCTTTCCGATCTGGCTCGGCTTCAAGGGCGGCAAGGGTGTGGCGACCTATATCGGCGTGCTGCTCGGCATCGCGCCCGCCGCCGTCCTGATCTTCGCGTTCGTCTGGCTGCTGGTCGCCCGGCTGTCGCGCTATTCCTCGCTGTCGGCGCTTGTTGCAACACTTGTCATGCCGGTTGCCTTGTGGATAATGGATCAACCGCAGGCTTCACTGGTCATGGCCGTCCTCACGATCATTTCCTGGTGGCGGCACAAGGCCAATATCGAACGCCTGATATCGGGCAGCGAAAGCAGGATCGGAGACAAGGGGTGACGGACAGGCTGGCTTCTCAAGGCGGCGCTTCGGCGCTGTGCCATAAAAGGGAAGCCGCCCGTTGAGCCCTTCCGGCATTTCGCTATCAGAGAGCCAGCGCATCGCCTGGCTCAGGCTGATCAGAAGCGACAATGTCGGCCCGGCGACCTTTCGCGAACTCATCAATCATTGCGGCAGCGCCGAAAAGGCGCTCGATATGCTGCCCGAACTCGCAAAGCGCGGCGGCGCCATGAAGCGCATCCGCGTTGCCAGCATTGCCGATGCCGAACGCGAGATGGAGGCGGCTGCCCGCCACAACGGGCGCTTCGTTGCCATCGGCGAACCTGACTATCCGCCCGCCTTGCGCGCGATCGACGGCGCGCCGCCGCTTCTGGCCATGTGCGGCAGCGGCGAGACGGCGACGCGGCCGACGCTCGGCATTGTCGGTGCGCGAAACGCCTCGGTCGCCGGCGCGAAATTCGCGGCCATGATTGCGGCGGCGGCGGCCGGCGCGGGCTATACGGTGGCTTCGGGCCTTGCCCGCGGCATTGACGCCGCCGCCCACCACGCAAGCCTGAAGCACGGCACGCTTGCCGCCCTTGCCGGCGGCCTTGACCGGATCTATCCGCCGGAAAACACCGAGCTCTATCACCGGATCTGCAGGGAGGGTGGCGTTGCCATCAGCGAAATGCCTTATGGCTGGGAGCCGCGCGCGCGGGATTTTCCCCGGCGCAACAGGCTGATTGCGGGTTCCGCGCTCGCCGTCGTCGTCGTCGAGGCCGCCATGCGCTCCGGCTCGCTGATCACCGCGCGGCTGGCCAACGAGGCCGGCCGGCTGGTGCTCGCCGTTCCCGGCTCGCCGCTCGATCCGCGCGCCCAGGGCAGCAATGGCCTGATCAAACAGGGCGCGATGATCGTCTGCTCGCCCGAGGATGTGCTGGAGGCGCTCGCGCCGCTGTCAAACCTTGATCTGCCGTTTACCGGCAACGCCGGAGAGGAGCCCGAGCCGGAGGGCGAGGCCCCCTCCGAACCGGCCGAGAACGATCGCCAGCGCGTTGCCGAGGCGCTCGGCCCGAGCCCCTGCGAGATTGACGACCTGATCCGGTTTACGGGAGTGAATGCGGCCACCGTTCAATTGATCCTTCTGGAACTCGATCTCGCCGGCCGGCTGGTCCGCCACCCCGGCGGACGGATATCTCTTGCGTGATCGGTTGTTCATTTTCGATCAAAAAGGTATCACAACAACTACCCTGAATTGAAACTAAATATCAGACTTCTACTTCCTATTTACATTCGTGATCAGTTGCGACTGAACTTCACCCGCCTCAAGATAGGCCATGTCGATCAGGTAGCATAAAATTTCCGTCCCTTCCTTGTCAGAAAGGCGACGCAGCTGGCCAAGTATCTGCCTTATATATATAATTTCGTCTTCCGTCAGTCTTCTTTCATTATCGTTCCCGGAGATGTTCGCTGGCATGTATTCACCCATAAGCCTTACCTGGCCGTTGTCTCGCCATGACTTCGTCTTGTTTTGAACAATACCGCTCCAGCGCGGGATTGCAATTGATAAAGGTATTGTCTTGCGGTTGTCATTGGTTGTATTTGCGTGAAAATCCACAACGGCCCTTGACCGGACGCCAAACCCTGTCCATTTCGACACACGAAGGAACCGGCACGAAGGTCGGGTTTGCACTGCCCCCCGTTTTCGCGGTAAAGGCAGTGCCGATCGAGCTTGAGAGAACGCTTGCGACGACAGGACCGTGGACTTCTGCCACGCCTTTTCGCACCAGCGTCATCCCGGCACACGCTGACGGAAAATGCCGACCGCGCTCCCGCTGACGGCCTTCCAAAACGCGCTGGCAAGACAGGCGGAGGCCCGCAGGCTTCTCCCGCTCTGTTGACCGCGCCGGGGAGGCAGCCGAAGATGCGCGCGAGAAGGCACAGACAGAATTGAGACGGAAGACATGGACGTAGTCGTTGTAGAGTCCCCCGCCAAGGCGAAGACCATCAACAAATATCTGGGCAAGGACTACAAGGTTCTGGCGTCTTTCGGCCATGTCCGCGACCTTCCGCCGAAGGACGGGTCTGTGCTGCCGGACGAGGACTTCGCCATGTCCTGGAAGGTCGACACGGCGTCGGCCAAGCGGGTGAAGGATATCGCCGACGCGGTGAGGGATGCCGATGGCCTCATTCTGGCGACCGACCCGGACAGGGAAGGCGAAGCGATCTCCTGGCATGTGCTCGACCTTTTGAAGAAGAAGAAGGTGCTGAAGGACAAGCCGGTCAAGCGCGTCGTCTTCAACGCTATCACCAAGAAGGCCGTGCTCGATGCCATGGCCAATCCGCGCGACATCGACGAAGCGCTGGTCAACGCCTATCTCGCCCGCCGCGCGCTCGATTATCTCGTCGGCTTCAACCTGTCGCCGGTGCTCTGGCGCAAGCTGCCGGGCGCCCGCTCGGCCGGCCGCGTTCAATCCGTGGCGCTGCGTCTCGTCTGCGACCGCGAGAGCGAGATCGAACGCTTTGTCCCGGAAGAATACTGGAACATCGTCGCCGACCTGAAGACCGTGCGCGGCGATGCGTTCGAGGCGCGGCTGGTGCAGGCCGACGGTAAGCGCGTCCAGAAGAATTCGATCAAGGACGGCGAACATGCCGGCCGCATCAAGGAGTTGCTCGAAGGCGCGACCTATTCGGTGGCAAGCGTCGAGGCGAAGCCCGTGCGCCGCAATCCCGGCCCGCCCTTCACCACGTCGACGCTGCAGCAGGCGGCCTCGTCGCGCCTCAGCTTTTCGGCATCGCGGACGATGCAGGTGGCGCAGCGGCTCTATGAAGGCGTCGATATCGGCGGCGAAACCGCCGGTCTCATCACCTATATGCGTACCGACGGCGTATCCATGGCCCCGGAAGCCATTGCCGGCGCGCGCGACGCGATCGGCGATCAGTTCGGCCAGCGCTACCTGCCGGCCGAGGCGCGCCACTATTCGGTGAAGGCCAAGAACGCGCAGGAAGCGCATGAGGCCATCCGCCCGACCGATTTCACCCGTACGCCGCAATCGGTGAAGAAATATCTCGATGCCGACCAGTTCCGCCTCTACGACCTCGTCTGGAAGCGCGGCATCGCCAGCCAGATGGCATCGGCCGAGATGGAACGCACCACGGCCGAGATCACCGCAGCTAAGGGCGGCGAGAGCGCGGGCCTGCGCGCGGTCGGCACGGTGGTGAAATTCGACGGCTTCCTCAAGGCCTATGCCGACAATCGCGAGGAGAAGCAGCCTTCCGACGAGGATGAGGATGACGGCCGCCTGCCGGAGATCAATGCCGAGGAGAAGGTCGACAAGGAAAAGATCCGCGCCACCCAGCATTTCACCGAGCCGCCGCCGCGCTATTCGGAAGCCTCGCTGATCAAGAAGCTGGAAGAGCTCGGCATCGGCCGCCCCTCGACCTATGCCTCGACGCTGGCGACGCTGCGCGACCGCGAATACATCGTCATCGAGAACCGCAAGCTGACGCCGGAGGCCAAGGGCAGGCTGGTAACGGCCTTCCTCGAGAACTTCTTCAACCGCTATGTGGAATATGATTTCACGGCGGATCTGGAAGAAAAGCTCGACAGGATTTCCGACGGTTCGCTGGAGTGGAAGCAGGTCCTGCGCGACTTCTGGAAGGATTTCTTCGCCCAGATCGAGGACACCAAGGAGCTGCGCGTCACCAATGTGCTCGATGCGCTCAACGAGGCGCTGGCGCCGCTTGTCTTCCCCAAGCGCGAGGACGGCTCCGATCCGCGCATCTGCCAGGTCTGCGGCACCGGCAAGCTGTCGCTGAAGCTCGGCAAATACGGCGCCTTCGTCGGCTGCTCCAACTATCCAGAATGCAACTTCACCCGCCAGCTCGGCGCGGATGCCGATGCCGAGGCCAACGGCATCAACCCGAACGAACCCAATGTGCTCGGCGAAGACCCGGAGACCGGCGAAACCGTGACGCTGAGAACTGGCCGTTTCGGCCCCTACGTCCAGCGCGGCGAAGGCAAGGAGGCCAAGCGCTCCTCGCTGCCGAAGGGCTGGAAGCCGGAAGACATCGACCTGGAAAAGGCGCTGCAGCTTCTCGCGCTGCCGCGCGATGTCGGCCCGCACCCGGAAGACGGCAAGATGATTTCCGCCGGGCTCGGTCGCTATGGCCCCTTCGTGCTGCATGACGGCACCTATGCCAATGTGGAAAGCATCGACGACGTCTTCTCCGTCGGCGTCAACCGCGCCGTCTCGATCATCGCCGACAAGCGCGCCAATGGCGGCCGCAGGCGCTCCGCTCCTGCCGCGCTGAAATCGCTCGGCGAACATCCCGATGGCGGAGGGGAAGTCACCGTCAATGACGGCCGCTACGGCCCCTATGTCAAATGGGGCAAGATCAACGCCACGCTTCCCAAGGGCAAGGACCCGCAATCGGTAACCATGGAAGAGGCCGTTCCGCTGCTGACAGCGCGCATGGAAAAGACCGGCGCGAAAAAGCCCGCCAAGAAGAAGGCTCCGGCCAAGAAGACGGCGGAAAAGAAGACAACCACCAAAACCGCTTCGGCAACCAAGAAGGCATCGGCTTCGAGAAAGAAGAAGACCGATGAGGCCGAGGCCGAAAAGAGCGACAGTTGAGCGCAAAACCCAGGACCGGCACGGGCGCAGAAAAGCCCGACGCAATCATGCACGGCGAAGTGCCGCCGCGCGACGTTCTCTTGAAGTTCATCGCCGACAATCCCGACCGCGCGTCCAAGCGCGAGATCGCCAAGGCCTTCGGCATCAAGGGCGCGGCCCGCGTCGCGCTGAAGGACCTTCTGCGCGACCTTGAGGACGAGGGGCTCCTGCAGAAGAAGCGCAAGAGCCTCGTCCGTCCCGGCGCGCTGCCGCCGGTCACCGTGCTCGACATCACCACCCGCGACAAGGACGGCGAGCTGATCGGCCGCCCGGCGGAGTGGCCGGAGGAGGAAGGCGCAGCGCCCGCCGTTCTCATCCGCCAGTCCGGCGGCGGCAAGAACGGCAAGCGCAAGGTGCCGACGGCTGGCCTCAACGACCGGGTCGTCGCCAAGATCTTTCCGTCGAAGTCCGAGACCGGCCCGGCCTATACCGCCCGCATCATCAAGGTGATCGACAAGCGCCGCGCCGCAGCGCTCGGCGTCATCCGCATGTTCGACGACGGTTCGGCCCGGCTGATGCCGATCGACCGGCGAGACAACGAGATCGCCATCGACGAAATGGCGCTCAACGGCGCGAAGGACGGAGACCTTGTCGAGGTCGATGTCAGGCGTTCGGGCCGCTACGGCCTGCCGCGCGGCGAGGTGCTGACGATCGTCGGCTCGCTGGCTTCGGAAAAAGCCGTGTCGATGATCGCCATCCATGCGCACGGCATTCCGCATATCTTCCCCAAGGATGTGATCGACGAGGCGGATGCGGCAACGCCCGCGACGATGAAGAACCGCGAGGACTGGCGCGACGTGCCGCTTGTGACCATCGACCCGGCGGATGCCAAGGACCATGACGACGCGGTTTATGCCGAGCCCGACACGCGGCCCGAAAACGAGGGCGGCGTCATCGTCACCGTCGCGATCGCCGACGTTTCCTACTATGTGCGCCACAAATCCGCGCTCGACCGCGAGGCGTTGAAGCGCGGCAATTCCGTCTATTTCCCCGACCGCGTGGTGCCGATGCTGCCCGAACGGATATCGAACGACCTCTGCTCGCTGCGCGAGGGCGAGGATCGCCCGGCCATGGCCGTGCGCATGGTGTTCTCGAAGGATGGCCGCAAGGCGTCCCACACCTTCCACCGCATCATGATGAAAAGCGCGGCGAAGCTTTCCTACAGCCAAGCCCAGGCCGCGATCGACGGGACGACCGACGACAAGACCGGCCCGTTGCTGGAACCCGTGCTGAAGCCGCTCTGGACCGCCTACGAGACGATGAAGCGCGGGCGCGACCGCCGTCAGCCGCTGGAACTCGACATGCCCGAGCGCCGCATCCTGCTGAAGGAGGACGGCACGGTGGACAAGGTGGTGGTGCCGCCGCGCCTCGATGCGCACAAGCTCATCGAGGAAATGATGATCCAGGCGAATGTGGCGGCTGCCGAGACGCTGGAGAAGAAGCGCCAGGCGCTGATCTACCGCACCCATGACGCGCCCTCCCTTTCCAAGCAGGAGAGCCTGCGCGAGTTCCTGGCGACGCTTTCCATTCCGCTGGCCAAGGGCGGCAATCTGAGGGCCAATTCCTTCAACGGCATCCTGTCGAAGGCCGAACAGTCGCCGCAGAAGGACCTGATCAACGAAATGGTGCTGCGTTCGCAGAGCCAGGCCGTCTATTCGCCGGAAAATGGCGGGCATTTCGGCCTCAACCTGATGAAATATGCGCATTTCACCTCGCCGATCCGCCGCTATGCCGACCTGATCGTCCACCGCGCGCTGGTCGCCGCCCTGTACCTTGGCGAAGGCGGACTGGAGCGCGAGGAGGAAGAGCAGCTCGACGATATTGCCGCCGAGATCTCCACCTTCGAACGCCGCGCGATGGCGGCCGAGCGCGAGACGGTCGACCGGCTGATCGCCCATCATCTGGCCGGCCGCATCGGCGAGAGTTTCGATGGCCGCGTTGCCGGCGTCACCCGCTCCGGCCTGTTCATCGCCCTGCCCCAATACGGCGCAGACGGCTTTGTGCCAGTCTCCACCCTCGGCGGCGATTATTATGTGCATGACGAGGTGCGCCAGGCGCTGGTCGGCGAGCGGTCCAACCTCGGCTACCAGCTGGGCGACACTGTCGAGGTGCAGCTTGTGGAGGCGATCCCGCTGGCAGGCGCGCTGCGCTTCGAGATGCTGTCGTCCGGCCGCAAGCTCCCCGCCCCCACCCGTTCCTTCCACAAGTCGAAGAGCGGACGCCCGATGCGCGGCGGCGGCGCGGGACGCCGGAGCGGACGCGGCCGGCGGTAGGCCGGGAGATCGCCTTATCCGGGCTTTTGCAAGAATTATCGCATAAAGACGGCGGCCGGTCGCGCCGCCTGACGGGCGGCGGCTGCTGGACCAACGGCAACGCCACGGTCTGCGCCGCGCGGTAAGGACAGTCTCGGCTGTACCTGTTCGGTATGCACCGGCCTCCCCCACTAATCTCCCCCCTTGAGGGGGAGATGTCGCGAACGCGACAGAGGGGGGTATTGGAGCCAACTTCTGGCACAGGGCCGTGTTGCAATCGGCTCACCCCCCTCTGCCCCTGTCGGGGCATCTCCCCCTCAGGGGGGGGGCGATCCGATGGCATTGCCCATGCCGCGCCACAGTCACCGCCGCACCATTGCGTTTCGTCAGACTTTCGGGATAAATCGGGCCTCACGGAGGACATCATGCCCGAACAGGCCGACGACAATCACCGCCGCTATGGCGAAACGCCCGCCGACGAGCGCCGTCTCGCGCCCGCCATGCTGACGGGCCTTAAGGGCCGCTGCCCCGCCTGCGGCAAGGGAAAGCTGTTCTACAAATACCTGAAGACCGTGGACCACTGCGAGAACTGCGGCACGGAAATCCACCACCACCGCGCCGACGACCTGCCCGCCTATCTCGTCATCCTCGTGCTCGGCCATTTCATGGTCGGCGGCTATATGACCGGCGCGGAACTGTTCGACGCGCCCGACTGGGTGCATCTCGCCGTCTGGGTACCGCTCACGGCGCTTACCGCCTTCGCCCTCATCCAGCCCATGAAGGGCGCCGTCATCGGCCTGCAATGGGCGCTGAAGATGCACGGGTTTGACGGCAAGGGACGGGAAGAGGCGGTGGATTATTCCGAGCGCTGAGTCATTGTGCGGGCTTTCGATCAACGGATATTCCGTCCATGTTCCGTTGTTCGATACAGGGCGTCTTGCGCAACCTAGATGTGGGCTTTCAGGAGGTTGTCCATTCGGAGCGGACCGAGGAGACTGGAG
>NZ_CFHTCS010000116.1:0-11927 GCF_984369615.1 Martelella sp.
CGAGCGTTGCAGAATGGTCGCGATCCGCGGACGCTCGGCGAGGCATGGCGCTGGTGCCGGAGGGCAGGCGGCTTTTCCCTTCGCTTTCCGTCGAGGAGAACCTGCTGGTCGGGGCTGCCGGCGGCCGGTCAGGCGCATGGAACCTCGACGCGGTCTATGACCTGTTTCCCGATCTCGTTGAAAAGCGACGGAATCCCGGCACGGCGCTCTCCGGCGGGCAGCAACAAATGGTGGCGATCGGCCGGGCGCTGATGTCGAACCCCGTATTGCTGCTCTGCGACGAGATCAGCCTTGGTTTGTCGCCGAAGATCATCCGCGACATCTATCAGGCCCTTCCGAAAATCCGCGCCTCTGGCGCCTCGGTGCTCGTCGTCGAGCAGGATGTCGGCCAGGCGCTTGCCGTCGCCGACCGGGTCTATTGCCTGATGGAGGGCAGGGTGACGCTGACCGGCACACCCGCCTCGCTCACCCGCAAGGAAATCGCCGCCGCCTATTTCGGCGCGTCCGATCTGAAGGAGGCTTCATGATGGTTTTCGTCAACGCGGTTCTGCAGGGCATCCTGCTCGGCGGCCTCTATGCGCTCTTTGCCGCCGGCCTCAGCCTGATGTTCGGCGTCATGCGCTTCATCAACATTGCCCATGGCGACTTCATCGTCACCGCGGCCTATCTCATGGTGGCCTTCGTCGTCGGCTGGGCCATTCATCCGGCAATCGCCGCCGTCGCGGTTCTCGCCATTCTGGGCGCGGCCGGCTATCTCAACCAGCGCGTTCTCCTGAACCGCATGCTGGGCAAGGATATCCTGCCGCCGATCCTCGTGACCTTCGGGATGTCGATCATCATCCAGAACGCGCTGCTGGAGATCTTTTCCGCCGACAGCCAGCGCCTTGTCGCAGGTGGGCTCGACACCGGCAGCCTGTCGCTGGGCGGCGGGCTTGCCGTCGGTTACCTGCCGCTCCTGATGTTCGCGACGGCCGTGGCGGTGATCGCCATCCTGCAGTTCATCTTCTATCGCACATCGCTCGGGAGGCTCCTGCGCGCCACCTCCGATGACCCGGAAATCGTGCCGCTGATGGGGGCGAAAAACGCCCACATCTTTGCGCTGGCAACGATGATGGCGAGCGTTGTCGTCGGCATTGCCGGCATCTTTCTGGCGATGAAGACGAATTTCGATCCGTCGGCCGGACCTGTCCGTCTGATCTTCGCCTTCGAGGCGGTGATCATCGGCGGTCTCGGCAGCCTCTGGGGCACGCTGGCCGGCGGCATCATTCTCGGCATCGCCCAGACGGTGGGGGCCCAGATCGACGCCGGCTACCAGATCCTGGCGGGGCATCTCGTCTTCCTCGCCCTTCTCGTCGTGCGGCCGCGCGGCCTGTTTCCGAAAATGTGAGGTGAGCCGATGACCCTTTCCCTTCCGACCGCGCCGCCCGTCCCGCGCGATTTCGTCTCGCCCGGCCTGCGCACGGTTCTCGTCGCAGCGCTCGTCCTCTTTGCCGTCGCACCGCTTTGGGCCGGGCCTGCGGGGTTGCGGCTTCTGATGGAGGCCTTCAGCCTTCTGGCGCTTGCCCAGATGTGGAACCTGCTTGCCGGTTACACCGGGCTGATCTCGGTCGGCCAGCAGGCATTTGTCGGGCTTGGCGGCTATCTGTTCTTCGCGCTCGCCATGTTCCTGAACGTGCCCTTGCTCGTGGCCATTCCGGCCGCAGCGGTAGCCACCGCCGTCATCGCGGTGCCCACCGGCTGGGTCGCCTTCCGTCTGAAGGGCGCCTATTTCGCCATCGGCACCTGGGTGATCGCCGAGGTCTTCCGGCTCACCATGGCGCAGATCGGCGCGCTTGGCGGCGGTTCGGGGATTTCGCTGCCGGTTGCCATCGTCCGTTCGCTCTCGGCCGACCGGTTTGCCCGCGAAATGATCATGTACTACATCGCCTTCGGCCTCGGCGTCGTCTCCATTGTCGCCGTCTGGGGGCTGTTGCGCTCGCGCTGGGGCCTGGCGCTGACGGCCATCCGCGACAGCGCGCCGGCGGCGGAAAGCGTCGGCGTGCGCGTTGAGGCGGTGAAGTTCATGGTCTATGTGTTCGTAGCCTTCTATACGGGCCTGACCGGCGCCTTCATTTTCCTGCAGAAGCTGAGGATCACGCCCGACGCCGCCTTCAGCGTCAACGAATGGACGGCCTTCGTCATCTTCATCGTCGTCATCGGCGGGCTGGGCTCCATCGAGGGGCCGATCATCGGCACGGTACTGTTTTTCCTCTTGCGCTGGATCGCCGCCGACTGGGGCGCCTGGTACCTGATGGCCATGGGCGCGATCGCGATCGCGGTGATGGTGGTCAACCGGCGCGGCGTCTGGGGCGCGCTCCGGTCGGCCTTCGGCACGCTCTCGGTCCTGCCCGTTTCGCGCAGGCTTTAGCGCAACGGGCGGCGCATCTGGCCCGCCCGCTAAAACGTTCCCGATATTATTCCTGAAATTCAATGGACTATGCCGCCGGGGCTTCGAGTCAAGGGGCAAGGCTCTGCTGGCAAGGCCAACGGTCACGGTCGGTGTGCCGTGCGTCATGTTGACAAGCGAAGGGCCGCTTTTCGTGTAGTCTGGATCCTCGGGTCAAGCCCGAGGATGACCCGGAGTGTGGCAATGGCTTTGTCGACAAGCAAAAGGGCGGTCTTCGCAACCGCCCCTCAGCCTGATCGTTAATTCGATAGCCGGTCCTATTTCAGCCGACCCGCCGCGTGGGCGAGCATGGTATAGACCTTGCCGGTGTCCGACGTCAGGTAGGACTGGATGGCGCCGCGGTCGCGGTTCTTGCGCATCACGTCGGAGAGCAGCTTCTCGAAATCGGCAATATAGCGGTCGACGGCGGTCTTGAATTCGCGGTCGCCCTCATATTTCGCCTTGATCTCGTCAAAGGTGCGCTGGCCCTTGAGCGTGTAGAGCCTGCGCGTGAAGACGTCCCTTTCACCCTGCTGGTAGCGGCCCCAGAGTTCGACCGAGGCATCGTGGTCGATGGCGCGGGCGATATCGACGGACAGCGAGTTCAGCGAATCGACGACCTGGTTGGGCTTGCGCTCGCCGGTCGTTGACTGCGCGGGGCGCGCCTGCTGGCTTTCGCGCTGGCCGGCTTCCTCGCGGGCGGCTGCCCTCAGAAGATCGCTGATCCAGCCTTCTCCGCCCGGCGCATTGCCGGCGGTACGCGTCACCGCCTGCTGGCGCGGCGCGTGCGCAGGCTGCTGTTTCGGCATTGCCGCCGAAAGGCTGGGCGCGCTCAGCGATCCGGCGGGCGGGCTGGCGAAGGGCCGCCGGGCGACCGGCTCTTCCGTCTTCTGCTGCGGGCGCGGCGCTTCGGGCGCGGAAACCTGCGAGCGCGATGTCGCGATCATTGACGAGATATCCTCAAGGGCGCGGATCTGGTCTTCAACGGCCTTGCGCATGGCCTTGGCGCTTTCGCGCGCCTCTTCGGGCATGTCGTGAATGCCGCGCTTGACCGCCTCGCGCGTGTTGTCGAGTTCGGCGCGGATTTCGGCGGAGATCCGCTCGATTTCCTGCGTGGCGCCGGAGAACCGGCGGGCGGCGTCGTCCACCGAGCCGCGCATGGTTTCGGCAACCCGCTGCGACATGCTCTCGGCATCCTGCCCCGTCTTTTCCATCGTGGCGGCCACGGCTGCGGCGACACCCTTCAGTCCCTTCTCGATCTCCTGCGAACGCTCGGCGAGGCCCTGTGACAGGAGGCCAAGCGCCTCCTGGCGTTCGGAAAGCGTGCTGGCGAGGTTCGACTGCGCGCTCTCGATCAGGTTCGAGGCGCGGTCGAGCACGCCGGCATGGCTTTCGATCTGCGCGACCAGGCTCTGCACCGTTTCAAGAGCGCCGGCGGCGCTGCCGTCGAGCGCGTCGACCTTGGCGCCAAGCAGGCTGCTGGACTGCTCGAGCGAGGCGGACGAACGTTCCGCGGTCTCGTTGATGCGGTTGGCGGTCGAAGCCAGCTGCTCGTCGGCGGAAGAGAGGCGAGCGGCGGCCTCGTCGACCAGACCGGCGAGCATCTGGTGGCTCTGGGAGAGGTGGCTGACGAGCGCCTCGACATTGCCGGCAAGCGCGTTGCCGTCGGCGCGCAGCTGGCGGCTGCCTTCCTGCGAAGCCTGGTGGATCCGCTCGGCGGCAAGACGGCCGGTCTCGCCATAGCTCTCGATCAACGGACGGGCCTTCTCCTCGATCAGGCTGCTGAGCGTGCTCGTGTGTCCGGAAAGCATCGAATTCATGTCGCGGGCGCGTTCGTCGAGCACATTGCCGACGGCGTCGCCGCGCGCAGCCAGCACGCGATCGACCGTGCCGAGCGTTTCCTCCAGCGCCTTCATCTGGGCGCCGAGGTTGTCGCGCAGCGACTGCGCCCGCTCGGTCATCGATTTCTCGGATGCCTCGAGCTGGCCGGACAGCATGTCGGCCGTGCCGGCAATGCCGCTGTTCAGCCGTTCGCCGCGCTCGGCCAGCAATTGCTCGGCGTCGCCCATCGTCCGGCGGATCGTCTCGATCTGGTTGTCGATCCGGCTGCTGGTGGCCGACAGGATCTCGGAAATCCGCGTGCTGTTTTCCGACGCATGCTCGCCGGCAAGGGCTGCCTGACTGGCGAGTTCCGCCTGCATTTGACGGGCGCGGTCGAAGATTTCGTGGGCCGAGCCCTCCATGCTCTGCCGCGCGGAGGCGACGGCGCCCGCAACCTGCTCGGTAAAGCCCTGTCCCGCCTGTTCCAGCTTGAGGCGGGCGTCCTCGGCGCTGCGTTCCATGTCGGCGGAGGTTTCGGAAACCGTGTCGCGGATGCGTCCGGCAAGCTCGCCGGAACGGCGGTCCATTGTGTCGCTGATCCTGACGAGGCCCTGGTCGAGGGCGCTTTCAAGGCCGGAGAAGCGGCTCTCGATGTTTGCCTGGCCTTGCTCGAGGGTCGCAGCAATGGCGCTGCGGCGGGCGTCGAGGGTCTCACCCAGCCGCTCGACGGCGGCGCCGCTCGCGGTCTCGATCACGCGCGCCTTTTCGTCCAGCGTGCCGGCGAGACGTTCGTCGATCTGCGAGCCGGCCAGCATGAAGGCGTTTTCGTGGGTCAGCATCGTTTCGTTGAGGCTGCCGGCAACGCGTTCGCCGGCCTGCTCGAGCCGCGCCGTGTTTTCGGCAAGCGCGTCATTGATGCGGGTATGAACGGCATCCGCGGACGAGGCCAGACGGTCGGCTGCCTCCTGCGTCGCCCGTTCGAAGCCGGTGCTCTGCTCGGCAAAGGTCGTTTCCAGCCGGTTGCGGGTCGTCTCGCCGGTCTCGGCCAGACGTTCGGCATGCCCGGACAGCGAGGAAGAGAGGCGGTTTTCGACAGCGCTGCCGGTATTCTCGATGGCGCTTGCATGGTCGTTCAGCGCCTTGTCGAGCCGGCGTCCGGCCTCGTCGACGAGGCCTTCGATGCGGATGGCGCCAGCCTCCACGCTCTGGCCGTGCCTGTCGAGACTTTCGCCTAGCGCGCCGAAGGAGGTCTCGACCCGGCCGGTCATGGTCTCGGCCGAGCGGGTGATCAGGCCTGCCGCGGTGGAAACCTTCTCGGCAATCGCGCCGGCGGAACCGCGCAGCCTGTCCTCAAGCGCCATGCCGGCCTTGTCGATGGTTTCGCGCAACGCATTCTCGCGGCCTTCCAGCGACATTTCAAGCAGGCTGGAGGAGGCGGCAATCGTGGCGGAGATGCTGGTCGTGCCGTCGGAGAGCGTCTCTGAAATGCCCGTGCTCGCCTGCTCGATCGCGCTCTCGAGCGCGCCCGTTCCAGCGCGCAGGCTGTCTTCCAGTCGCGTCTGGCCGGCTTCATAGGCGCCGCGGATGCCGGCCTCGCGCTCGGCAAAGGTTCTGGTGATGCGGTCGTCGATCTCGGAAATCCGGCCGTCGAGCGCCCTGGCCTGGGTGTCGACCGTTTCCTGAAGGCTGTTTGCGACATCGCGATAGGCGCCCGTCAGGCGCGTCTGGCCTTCTAGGAGCGTTCCGGAGAGACGCGTGGTCGAGGAATCGATCGTCTGGCCGAGGCTTTCCTCGCTGGTCGACAGCGTCGCCGCCAGCATCATGGCATGGTCGGAAAGGCGCTCGTCCAGTCGCTCGCTCGCGCCGGAAAGGGCGGCGGTGATGCTTTCCTCGCGGCGGCTCAGGCCGGCCTCGAGCCTGTCGGCCGCGCCGCTGACGGCGGCCTCAAGGCGCTGACCGGTTTTGTCCAGCGTTTCCGCGACCCGCTCCCGGCTCTTCTCGCTCGTGTCGCTCATGCGGCGCTCATGCGCGTCGAACGTTTCCTCAAGGGCTGCCTGCGCGGAAGAGAGCCTGAGGGAAAGCAGATCGGATTTCTCGGAAATCTGCGTCTCGATCCGTTCGCTCGCGCCGGAAAGGGCGGCAGTGATGCCGGCCTCGCCGCTGCCGAGGCGCTCGGTGAACTGTCCCAGCTGGCGGTCGAGATGACCGGTTGCTTCGCCAAGCGCGCGGTCGAGCCGGCCCTGGCCGCTTTCGAGCGTCTCCCCAAGCCTTGCCGTCCTGGAATCGATCGTCTGGGCGAAGGTCTCTTCCGCCGCCGAAAGCGTGGTGGCGAGCATGATGGACTGCTCGCTCATCTGCTCCCCGAGCTGTGCGGTGGCTGCCGAAAGCGTCGCGCCGATGCCGGACGCGCCGTCGTTGATCTGAGCGTTGAACCGCTGAAGCTCGGCCTCGAGACGTTCGGAGGCGCCGGAAAGCGAGCCGTCGAGCTGCTCCTGGCCGTCGCGCAGGACCGTTTGCAGCTTTTCGGTATGGGCGCCGAGGCTCTCGCCGAAGGTTTCCTCGCTGATCGACAGCGTCGCGGCCAGGCCGGCCGCATGGTCGTTCATCCGCTCCTGCAGACGCTCCGAGGCATTGTCGAGAACCGCGGCAATCCCGTTTTCGCCATTGCCGATGCGCTCGTTGAACCGGGCAAGCTGGCTGTCGATCCGGTCCGACGCGCCCGCGAGCGTGCCGCTCAGGCGCTCGTTACCCTCGCGCATCCGCTCCTCGATGCGGGCGGTATGGCCTTCGAGCGACATCGCAAACGCTTCCTCGCTGGTCGAAAGCGTAGTGGCGAGCATGATCGCCTGGTCGTTCATGCGCTCGCCGAGCCTTTCGCCGGCATCGTCGAGCGTTGCGCTGATATTGGCCTCGCCGCCGGTGATCTGCTGGCTGAAGCGGGTGAGCTTTTCTTCCAGCCGTTGCGAAGCGTCGGAGAAGACCTGCTCGAGCCTGCCGTGATCCGCCCCGATGGTTTCGCTGATCTCCTTGACGTTGGTCTTGAGCGTCTGGTCGAGCATTTCGGTGCTGGTCGACAGCGTCGTCGCCAGCGACAGCGTGTGATCGGTCATCTGCTCCTGAAGCCTGTCGGAGGCATGGGACAGCATCGTATCGATGCTCGAGCGGCCTTCGGAGACGATCTGGTTGAAACGTCCGAGCGTCGTGTCGATCCGGCCTTCCATGGCGCTGCCACTTTCCTCGAAGGCGCTGGTGAAGGCATCGAGCCGGCTGTCGAGATCGGTTCCGAGGCGGGAGATCGTGGCCTCGAGGCGCTGGTCGACATATTGCGTGCGTTCCTCGACCTGACGGGCGATCTCGGCATCGGTCTCGCTGATCTGCCGGTTGAAGCGGACCTGGCTTTCGCTGAGCGTCGTCGACAGACCGCCGACGACCCGCTCCAGCGCGGCGTTCATCGCGGTCTCGCTCTCTTCGGCAACGGCGCGCAGGGTCTGCGTGCGTTCGCCGAGAAGCGTTTCCAACTGACCGCCGCGTTCGGAAAGCGCGGAAGTCAACTGTTCGGTCTCCGTGTTGAGCGCGCTGGCGCTGGCGGTGAAATCGTCGATGAGCGTGCGGCCGCGTTCGTCGAAGCGCTGTGAGAGATCGGTGAAGCGTTTGTCAAACAGATCGGAAAGCGCGCCATAGTTTCGATCGAACTCGCTCCTGAGCGCGCTCGAGCGGTCCTCAAGCAGGTCGCCGATCGAGGCGACGGCGCGGGCGGTGTTCTCGTTGATCACGGCGGCCCGGGTCTCGAGCATTTCGGCAACCCCGTTGCCGGCCGTGCTCACCTTGCGGGTGAGGTCATCCATGACCGTGCCGATCTGGTCCTTGAGCTGGTCGTTGGTGCCAAGGATCGAGGTCCTGAGGCGGGCGGCGTGGCTGACCACGGCCTCGCGTTCGGCCGTCAACTCCTGCACGAGGTTGCGGATGCGCATCTCGTTGTCGGCATAGCTGCGCTCCAGCGCATTGACCTCGGAATGGACAAGGTTTTCAAGCTCGGAGGCGCGGGCGATGGTGCGCTCGATGCCTTCGTTCATGGCGTAGACTTCGCGGCGAACGGCCTGGCTGACGCTGCGCACCTGCTGGGCAGCATTCTCGTCCGGATCGGACAGGCGAAGCGCCACCTCGGCCATCGAGCGGGCGGCCTCCTGCATGTCGCGCGCGCGCGCCAGCATGATGTTGAAAGCATAGAAGACGAAGATCGGGGCGACGGTGAGCGCCGCGGCGAGGCCGATGCCGTCAATGCTCAGGATGTCGGCGAAGGAGGTGGCGTTGAAGATGCGGCTGCCGAAGGCGACCAGCGTTCCGGTGACGCCGAGCGCCAGCCAGCCGGCGGACATGATCGTGGACGTGCGCAGCGCCTTGACGGTCGAGCGGCGCTCGAAGGCCTTCAGCACGCGCTGCGTCGACAGCATGCCGGGATCGTTGGCGGGGCGGAAGGCGGGCGATTTCGGCCGGGGGGCGTTGGCGCGTTCTTCCTCGGCGCGCGCGCTCTTTGCGGCCTGCCGTCCGAACACGCTTTCCTTTCGCTGCGGCGCTTCCTGTTCGCGCGGCGCTTCGCCATCAGCCTTCTGTTCCGGCGAATCGGATGACAGGGCATCCTCCAGCGCGTGGAGTGCCTGATCGTCGAGCGAAGTGCCGCCTGATTGTTTCGCCATGGATACGCCTCGTGACACGCGGGCCGTTCCGGACGTCCGTCTTGAGCCGACGGGTCCGAAAAGCCCTGAAACTTCAAAACCGGTTCAGTCTGGCCCGAACTGGGCAGATGGCCGGCACACAGGTTCGAAACAGCCTTCATTTGCCTTGCCGCTGCGGCCCCCGCTTGAGGCGATGGGCGGTGGAAGACAGGCAAATGTCTTCTATTTCAAGGGATTACCCCCGTTTTCAATCGCATATTCACAAAAGCCGCACAACATCATCCGGCGGACCGGATCCGGACGCAACGCGATCCGGTGCTGAAATGCGGCCGGAAGGAGCTGCAAAAAGCGATCAAATTCCGTCATTTAGCAAATATTAACCATAATGCGTCTTTTCTGAGGCTTTCCACATAATGAACTTTTCTTTCCAGGGCGCCTTTTGCCATCCGGATCGTCACGTCGGTCGCAAATATTGACTGTTCGCGCGGAATGAGGGAAGAACCGGTCAATCCCCGATGCCGCCCGGCGCTTTGAACATTAAGGTCCATGACATGCTGAAACTGAAAATCATCGGCAATGATGACACCGTTTACGATCTCGAGGTGGAGGAAGGCTCGACCGTGATGGAAAACGCGGTGCGCAACGGCGTGCCGGGCATCGTGGCGGAATGCGGCGGGGCCTGCGCCTGCGCGACTTGCCACGTCTATGTCGATGAGGAATGGTTCGAGAAGGTCGGCGAGCCCGAGCCGATGGAAGAGGACATGCTGGATTTCGCCGTCGACCTGCGTGCCAATTCCCGGTTGTCCTGTCAGATCAACATGCGTCCGGAGTTCGACGGACTGACGGTGCGCGTGCCCGACGAACAGGGCTGAAACGGGTGGCCGGGTGGCCGCTCGCGCCGCCGAAGAGACCCATCGGTCAGCACGCAAAGAGGGTAGGGCCATGATGCAAGCCCCGACGACCTGTTTCAGGCCGCGCACGCTGTCCTGCGCCAATGGCCGCACGCTTGCGCTTGGACCCATCGGCGTGCTGATGGCGATCGTCAATGTGACGCCTGATTCCTTCTCCGATGGCGGACAGTTTGCCGATACGGCTTCTGCCGTCGACCACGCACTGCAGGCGGTCGAGGAGGGCGCGGCCATTCTCGATATCGGCGGGGAATCGACCCGGCCCGGCGCCGCCCCGGTTTCAGCCGGCGAGGAGCAGTCGCGGGTTCTGCCGGTGATCGAAGCATTGGCGGAAAAGACCGGGGCGCTAATCTCCATAGACACCTATCGCTCCGGGACCGCACGTCTGGCGGTCGCCGCCGGCGCCCACATCATCAATGACGTGAGCGGCGGCACGGCCGAACCGGAGATATTGAGGATCGTCGCCGAGACCGGCGCGGGCTACTGCCTGATGCATACGAGCCGCAACCGCGAAACGCTTGCCGACCCCGTCGCCGACCAGCTCTTTTTCCTCGATAAGGCGCTCGCGGCGGCGCGCGCAGCGGGCATTGGCGACAGCCAGCTGGTCATCGACCCGGGATTCGGTTTCGGCAAGGATGTCGCGGACAATCTGGCGATCATGGCGCATCTCGATGCGTTGCACGGGTTCGATCTGCCGATCCTGATCGGCACCTCGCGCAAGCGCTTCGTCGCGGCAATCGGCGGAGCCGTCGACAATCTGACCCGCGATTTTGCAACCGCATCGACCACAGCGATCGCCCGCCTTGCCGGCGGCGCGATCTTTCGTGTTCACAATGTCGGCGCCAACCGCGCGGCGCTTGCATTCGCCGATGCCATGATCGCGCGCCACACCGGAGACCCATCATGAACGGCCGCTATGTCATCACGCTGAAAAACTGCGCCTTCTTTTCCACCCACGGGGTGATGGAGGAGGAGGAGCGGCTCGGCCAGCGTTTCTACGTCGATATCGTCATGCATATCGAGGACGAGGCGGCGGTGCTGCATGACGATTTCTCCAAGGCCGTCGATTACGGCGAGGTCTACCGCATCACCAAGGATGTCGTCACCGGCCGCCGTTTCAAGCTGATCGAGGCGCTGGCGCATGCGATCGCCGTTTCGGTTTCGCGCCACTATGATGCGATCAGGCGGATCGAAGTGACGGTGCGCAAACCCGCCGCGCCGGTTCCCGGCCTTCTCGATCATGCCGAGGCCAAGGTCGCCTACGATGTCGAATGAGAGGGTTCGCGCCGCGCTCGGCCTCGGCGGCAATCTCGGCGAGCCGGCCAAAACCATGGCCCGGGCGCTGGCTGTGCTTGACGCAGACACTCAAACCCGGGTCGTCGCGGTCTCGCGCCTCTACCGCACGCCGCCCTGGGGGCCTGTCGAACAGCCGCTTTTCATCAATTGCTGCGCCCTGATCGAAACGGCACGCGCGCCGGAAGACCTGATGCGCTTCTGCCTCGATATCGAAAAACGGCTGAAACGGGTGCGCGACCGGCGCTGGGGACCGCGCCTGATCGATATCGACATCCTGACGTTTGGCGATCTCGCGCGGGAAAGCGATCTTCTCACCGTTCCCCATCCGCGCATGACAGAGCGCGGCTTCGTGCTCGTGCCACTTTCAGAGATCGCGCCGGACCTCGTCGTGGAAGGGAAAACGGTCGCCGCCTGGCGCGACAGGGTGGACACGGACGGCATCGATCCCGTCAGCGATAACGGGAACTGGTGGAAAGGCTAGGCCCTGTCAGTCAATCGATCCGACCGAAAGCGGGTCCGTCTGGCGTTTCAGCGACAGGCCGATGACCGGCACATAGCGGGTGCCGCCCTTGATCAGGAGCGTGATATTCAGGTCCTCGGGTCCGGTCAGGCTGGTGACGAGCGCGCCCTCGACATCCTCGCGCCTGAGTTCGATCACCGCCTTGCCGCCTTCGACCGAGCCGCCGGTCACCTCCAGGCCGTCGCCGTCTTCGCCATCAAGAAAGCGGCCGCGATAGCCGTCTTCCTCGCGGATGAACACGGCGGTCATCGGATGCGAGAACAGACCAGCGCGACATTTGCAGA
>NZ_CFHTCS010000117.1:0-11925 GCF_984369615.1 Martelella sp.
GCCCAAGCTGATGCCGCTATCGGGCATCTAGACGGATTTATTGCTGCCCTTGAAGAGCTTGCAGAACGGCAGACACTGCCTAATGGTGACATTATGGTACGCGAAGCCATCGGGGTCTGCGGCCTGATCACGCCCTGGAACTGGCCGCTGAACCAGATCGCCTCCAAGGTCGCCCCCGCGCTTGCTACCGGCTGCACCATGGTTCTCAAGGCCAGCGAGATCGCGCCGCTCAGCGCCACCGCGCTTGCCGAAATCATCGATGAAGCCGGTCTTCCCGCCGGCGTCTTCAATCTCGTCCACGGTGACGGACCGACCGTCGGAGAGGCAATCGCCCGTCATCCGGACGTCGACATGGTTTCAATCACCGGCTCAACACAGGCCGGCATCCGCGTCGCGGAGCTGGCCGCAAAAACGATCAAGCGCGTTGCGCAGGAACTCGGCGGCAAATCGGCCAACATCATCCTGCCCGACGCCGATCTTCCGGCGGCGGTGAAGGCCGGCGTTCATGCCTGCAACACCAATGGCGGGCAGAACTGCCAGTCGCCGACACGCATGCTGGTGCCGCGCCGGCATCGCGAGGAGGCCATCGAAGCCGCCTGCGAGGCGATCTCAGAGATCAGGCTCGGCGATCCGATGGACCCGGAAACGACGATGGGTCCGCTGGTGAGCCAAACCCAGTTCGACAGGGTACAGGCGCTGATCGCCTCGGGCATTAAGGACGGCGCGACGCTCTGCGCCGGCGGGCCGGGCCGTCCGACGGAATGCGATAGGGGCTACTTCGTCCGGCCGACGGTGTTTGCCGATGTGACGCCGGCGATGCGCATCGCGCGCGAGGAAATCTTCGGGCCTGTGCTTTCGATGATGTACTACGACAGCGAGGACGAAGCCGTCGAGATTGCCAACGACACGCCCTTCGGCCTTGCCGGTTTCGTCCAGTCGAGAGACCCCGACCATGCCCTCGCGGTCGCCCGGCGTATTCGCGCCGGCCGCGTCTATCTCAACGGCGCGCCGTTTGACCGCAGCCTGCCATTCGGCGGATATAAACAGTCGGGCAATGGCCGCGAGTTCGGCCTGTTCGGTTTCGAGGAATATCTGGAGGTCAAGGCGATGCTTGGCTATCCGGCCGCCTGAGGGGCCGGCCATTCACAATGCGAGGGAGGGGATCATGCAGCCAGACACCAACAGACGCCTGATGGAAATGCTCGACCGCGAGGAGCTCTACGACCTTGCGCGCCGCGAGCGGTTTGCCCGCGACCAGCGCCGCTTCGACGTGATGCGGGCCTGCTTTCACGACGATGCCCATGTGCGCACGAGTTGGTACGACGGCCGGGGCGGTGAGGCCTATGTGGAGGCCACGCGCATATTCATGGGAAAGGTCGGCAACGGGAAACACTGGGTCTTTCCCGCTTTTGCCGAGGTGAGAGGCGACAGGGCCACGATCGAGAGCCCGGCCATGATCTTCAACCGGGCGACGCTGGAGCAGGTCGAAATCGATTTTCACGTCTTCTGCCGCTACTTTTCGCGGGCCGTACGCCAGGATGGCACCTGGAAGCTCTTAAGCTTCGAGGTTCTGTTCGAACGGGATATCCTGCGCGCGGTCAATCCGGCGGAGATCCCGCCCATCGACTGGGACAAACTGCGGGCGTTCAGGCCGTCCTATTGTTTCCTGTCCTATCTTCAGGCCAGCCGGGGCATCGACGTCAACCAGGACCTCCTCGGCGACGACCGCCCGGATGAACTCGCCGCATTTCATGCGGGGGAAGTGGAATGGCTTGAAGGCCTGACCTAGAGCGCCGTGCGTCCATTCGGACGCACAAAGGACGCTCTAACCTATTGAAACTACGCATCGTGCTTTCCGATAATCGATTCCGATTTTCGGGCCGATGCTCCAGCGCAATCCGTGCGCCAGGCAGGGGCATTTCGTCAAGCGAAACGCAGACCCTTTGAAATTTATGCGCCGCGGCATTGGCCTTAGATTGAGTGACAGAGGAGTTGGGCCGGAATGGCTGGCGACATTGCCGGCACGGCACACCGGACACCATGCGCATTTCAGTCACTGGCGGCGAACGGCCCAAGCGGTCATGGCCAGGCGGGCCCGCCGGCCGGGGCGCGCTTCCGCGAAATCTTGAAGAATGGAGGAGGACATTCCATGAGAAAACTAGCAAGCCTGGCGCTTGGCGTCATCTGCCTTTTCGCCGGCGGGGCGATGGCGCAGGACGACGCCGTCACCCTGCCGAAGACGCTGGTGTGGACGAGCTTCGACACCGGCAGCCTCGGCTATAACCAGTCTATCGCCGTCGGCAAGGCGCTTGAAGATGCCTACGGCATCTCGCTTCGCGTTCTGCCGGCCAGCACCGACCTTTCGCGCATCGCCCCCGCCAGGGAAGGCAGGGTGCCCTTCGCGCTGGCCGGAAGCGACGCCTTTTATGCTTTCGAAGGCGTGCTGAGCTATGCGACGCCCGACCTCGGACCGCAGAAGCTGACGGCCGTGATCCTCGCCGGCGCGGACAACGGCGTCGCCATGGGCGTCGCCGCCAATCAGGATATCAACAGCATCGCGGACCTGAAGGGCAAGAAGGTGGGCTGGGTGGTCAGTTCGCCGTCGCTGCAGTCCAATGTACGGGCATTCCTGGCCTTCGGCGGGCTCACTGTCGATGATGTCGAGCTTGTCGACCAGCCGAGCTATGGCGGCGCGTGGCAGGCCTTTACCAACGGCCAGATCGACGCGATGACGGCAGTCACCAGCGGCAGCGGCGTTCTCGAGCAGGCGGCGGCCTCGCCGCGGGGCCTCAAATGGCTGCCACTGCCCTTTTCCAACACCGAAGGCTGGAACCGCCTTCAGGCCGTCAACCCGCATTTCGGCCAGCGCAAGGCGACCGTCGGCGTCGACATCGATGCGGAGCACCCGCTGGAATGCGCCGGCGTTCCCTATCCGGCGCTGATCACCTACACGGCCTCGCCGGACCTCGTCTACAATGTCACCAAGGCTATCGACCTGCAGGCGCCGGTCTACAGCAAGATGCAATCCGGCACGTCCGGGTGGGCGGCCGATTCGGAAGTTTTCGACTGGGTCGTGCCGTTCAACGAGGCCGCTGTCAGATATTACAGGGAAGCCGGCGTCTGGACCGACGAGGACCAGAAGCACAATGACCATCTTGTCGCCCGCGCGAAGGTCCTGCAGGAGGCCTGGAGCAAGATGGATGGCAAGAGCGGCGACGATTTCGCCGAAAAGTGGATGAAAGTGCGTGCCGATACGCTCGAAGCGGCCGGTTTTCCGGCCTATTTCAGGTAGCCGCGCATGCCGGTCATAGACAACAACACGCAGGGAGGCGAGGCGGTTTCCGCCCGCCGCCACGCCTCATTGACATCGGCCGTCGTGCGCATCCTGACGGTCCTGCTTCTGCTCCTCGGCATCAACCAGACCTTCAACCTCGGGTCGCGCTTTCATATGACCCTGCTGGAAAACCAGTATTTCTACGCCGTGCTGGCGCTCGCGATCCCGATGGTCTTTCTTCTGATACCCGGTTTTCGCTCCCCTCGCCGGCAGACGCCGGGCGTGCTCGACTGGGCGCTCGCGGCCATCACATTCGTGACGCTCTGCTATTTCATTTTCCATGCCTACGACATCGTGCTCCTCGGCTGGGAAATGTCGCCGCCATCCGCCGCCGTCTTTACCAGCGCGGTTCTCTGGCTGGTCATGCTGGACGCGGGCCGGCGGGCGGGCGGGCTGATCCTCGGCATGATCGTCCTCTTCTTCTCGACCTATCCGTTGTTTGCCGACAAGCTGCCGGGACCGATCTCGGCCTTCAGCTCGCCGTTCAGGTATGTGGCGGCCTATCACGCGATGAGCCTTGAAAGCATTCTCGGCATTCCGCTGAAGGCCTTCGCGAACCTCGTCTTCGGCTTCGTCGTCTTCGGCGCGGCGCTTGAACATACCGGCGCCGGGCGTTTCTTCATCAATCTCGCCTTCGCGCTTCTCGGCCATGTGCGCGGCGGTCCGGCCAAGGTTGCAATCCTTTCCAGCGGCCTGATGGGGTCGCTGAGCGGCAGCGTGGTCACCAATGTGCTGACGACCGGCGTGATGACCATTCCGGCCATGCGCAAGGTCGGCATGAAGGGCACGGTCGCCGCGGGCATCGAGACCTGCGCCTCGACCGGCGGCGTTCTGATGCCTCCGGTGATGGGCGCGGCCGCCTTCGTCATGGCGGATTTTCTGCAGGTGCCCTATGCGACGATAGCCCTTGCCGCCGCCATTCCCGCCGCGCTCTATTTCTTCGGCCTTTTCATCCAGATCGACGCGCGCGCCGCGCGCGAGGGTCTGAGCGGCCTTTCCGCCGAGGAACTGCCGGACCTCAAACAGACGCTCAAGGAAGGCTGGCACCATGTCTTCGCCTTCGCGCTGCTGACGGTCATGCTGCTCGTTCTGAAAAACGAACAATATGCGCCGTTCTATGCGACGGCGGCGCTTCTGGCCGTCAACCAGATCGTCTCCAGGACCGATCGCTGGGGACGCAAGGAACTGCTGCATTTCATCGACAGCCTCGGCCGTCTCTTCGCCACGCTCGCCGCAACGCTTGCCGCCGTCGGCATGATCGTCGGCGGACTGTCGATGACCGGGCTTGCCGGAACGCTCGTCAACGACCTTCTGAGCATTGCAGGCGATTCGCCCCTGCTTCTGCTCATCATGGGCGCGCTGACAAGCCTTGTCCTCGGCACGGGCATGACGGCGACGGCCTGTTACATCTTTCTGGCCGTGATGCTGGCCCCGGCGCTGATCCAGGTCGGGTTCGACCCGATGGCCTCGCATCTTTTCATCTTCTACTGGGGCATGCTGTCCTTCATCACGCCGCCGGTGGCGCTCGGCGCCTTCGCCGCCGCCTCGGTTGCCAAGACCCCGCCGATGCGCACCGGTTTCGAGGCGATGAAGATCGGCAGCATCGTCTATTTCATCCCGTTCTTCTTCGTGTTCGATCCGGCGCTGATCGGGCATGCGGGCTGGCAGAGCATCCTTCTCTCCTCGGGCCTTGCCCTTTTCGGCGTGTGGATGTTCGCAAGCGGCGTCCAGGGCTACATCATGGGCATCGGTCCGGTCTTTTCCGACCGTCCCTATGTCTGGGTGCTACGGCTTCCGCTGCTTGTCGGCGCGGTCCTGATCGCGCTTCCGGGCGAAGCCGTTCCGGGGTTCGGCGATCTGGAGCTTATGGCTGCCGGACTGGCGATCATGGCGCCGGTCGTCATCGCCGCCTTCATCCTCAACCGGCGCGGTCTCGGAAGGGTCCGGCCGGCCTGAACCTGCCCCGGCACGCATGGACATTTCGGAGCCGTGCAGATGATCTCCGGATCACCTGCACGGCTTTCCTTTTCGGCGTCACATGATGCGCAATGCGATTGACCGTCCTCATCGCTCCCGGTCCGCCGCCGCCACGCTTGGACGGCTCCTCCGAAACCCGACCTGGCTTGAGCACTGCGCGCCTTATGCCCCGCAACGCGAATGCGCCCGGGGAGGAACTCCGCCGGGCGCATCGAAACGTCCTTGAGCGAGGATCGGGACGCTCAGTCCTCCACCGGCTCCGGATCCTTGTTCTTCCGCTTCCTCGGACCGAGATAGACAATAGAGACGACCGACAGCGCCAGAAGAACGAGCGCGATCGGATGCTGCAGCACGACCCAGGGGTCGCCCCGGCTGATCAGGATCGACTGGACCAGTTTCGATTCCAGCTCCGGCGTCAGAACGTAGCCGATGATGAAGGCGACCACGGAAAAGCCGAACTGCTGCATGAAATAGCCCAGCACGCCGAAGGCCAGCATGATGTAGATGCCGAACATGCCGCCCGTTGTAACGTAGGCGCCGGTGGTGCAGAGCAGCAGGGCCGTCGGATAGACCACGGAATTGGGCGCCGCGATTGCCAGCGACCAGATGCGCATGCCGATCTGGCCGACGCCGAGATTGCAGAAATTGGCAATCAGCATGGCGCCGAAGAGCCCGTAGATCAGCCTTCCCTGCTCCTCGAACAGAAGCGGACCGGGCTGAACGCCGTGGATGATGAAGGCGCTGACCAGGAGGGCGGCGGCGATATTGCCGGGAATGCCGAGCGTCAGCAACGGAATGAGATTGGCGCCGACGACCGCCGAATTGGCCGCCTCCGAAGCCGCGATGCCGCGCGGGTCACCCTTGCCGAAACTCTCGGGATCCTTCGCCTGCTGCTTGGTGACCGAGTAGGACAGAAAGCCGGCCGTTGCCGAGCCGAGCCCCGGAATGGCGCCGATGACCGTGCCGATCGCCCAGGCGCGGATGGCCACATATTTGTTGGCCAGGAGCTCGCTCAGCGTCACGCCCTTGTCTTCCGGATTGTCCGAGCGTACGCGGATCGGCGAGGCCGTGCTCGTGGCGCGCGTGGTGGCTGCGATCTGGCGGAAGATTTCCGAAACGGCGAGAAGCCCGATCGACATCGCTGTCAGCGGCAGGCCGTCATAGAGATCGAGCATGCCGAAGGTGAAGCGCGGCGTGCCCATGGCCGGATCAATGCCGACCGAGGCGAACAGAAAACCGAGCGCCGCCGCCATCAGCCCCTTGGTCATCGAAGTGCCGACCAGACCCGTGATGACCGTGAAGGCGAGGATCATCAGTGCGGTGATCTCGATCGGCCCCATGCGCAGCGCCACAAGGGCGAGCGGCGCCGAAATCGTGATCAGCACGATGTCGCTCGAAAGGTCGCCGAAGACGGAATAGTAGAGCGCGTATTTCATCGCCTTCATCGGCTTGCCGTTTTTGGCCATGGGGTGACCGTCAAGCGCGGTTGCCGCTGACTCGGGCGTGCCGGGCGTGTTGATCAGGATCGCCGGGATCGCGCCGCCTACCGTTCCGCCCTTGTTGACGCTGATGAGAAAGGCGAGCGCCGTCAGCGTATCGAGCGTGTAGGTCAGCGGAATGGCAATCGCCAGCGCCATCAGCAGCGTCATGCCGGGGATTGCCCCGACGATCTGGCCGACGGCCACGCCGAGGATGATGTAGAGCAGGTTGGTGAGGGTCAGGGCGTCGGTCAGCCCGCCGATAATCGTGGTCAAGTCAGGCATGGGCTTGCTCTCAGAAGGGAATAGACGGCAATGGACGACCCATCACGATCACGAAAACGAACCATGTTGCCGCCGGGACCAGCACGATCGTGACAGCCAGCCACGCATACCGTCGCTCGAACATGAAGGCGCACACGGCCGCCATCAGCGCAATTGCCGACGGCAGGAAACCCGCGAGCGGCATGACGAACGCGGCCGCGAGCACCAGGGCCGCGAGAGCCGCGAGACGCGCAAACTCATACCAGCCGAAATTTACCGGCTGCGCCCTGGCGAAAAGCTGGACAAGGCCGAGAAGGATGAACAGCCATGCCGCAATCTTCGGAAACAGCGAGGGATCAATCGGCCCCGGCTGGCTCGTGACCTGCAACGGAATCAGGAAAAAAAGGAGGAAGCCGCCGAAAACGATGCTGGCTCCCCCGATCAGGCGTTCAAAATACATTGAACAGCGCCCCTTTCTGCTAGCGCATCGGCCCGAAAATCGGAGTCGATTTCCGGAAAGCACGATGCGTAGATTCAATAGGTTAGAGCATCCTTTGTGCGTCCGAATGGACGCACGGCGCTCCAGGTTACTTGCCGAGATACGACTTGTAGAACTGGGCGCTCTTCGCGATCTTGTCTGTGGTGCCCTTGGGCCCCAGATTGAGCGGTTCATTCTCGAGCCGCGTCATCAGTTCGCCGTAACCGTCCGAGTTGACGGCTTCGTCGAGCGCCTCCTCGAGACACGTCCTGATTGCCGGATCGAGGCCCGTGGGCACCATGAAGATCGTCTGACCCTCGATCGTCGCTTCCAGCCCGCCCTCGATCAGCGTCGGGGAGTCGGGCGCATAGGGCGTGCGCGCATCGGTCAGTGACGCGAGCTGGTTCATCGCGCCGGCCTTGATCTGCTGGACGTGCTGGGTGCCCTGGGTGGTTGCGTCCACATGCCCGCCAAGCGCGGACTGCAGCGCATCCGCAGCCCCCTTGCTCGGAACGGCGATGAGGTTGACATCGTAGTGCTTGGCAAGCTGATCGACCAGGATTTCCTGGCTCTTGCCGCCGACGGAAATCGTCGCGCCGTTATTGTCCCTGGCGAAGGCAATGAATTCATCGAGCGTCTCGTAGGGGCGATCGACCAGGGAGACCAGGCCGTAATTGATCTGCATCGCCGTGCCCAGATAGTCGAAACTTTCATAGGTATAGGGCGTATCGGCATTCTCGTAGGGATTGAGCGCCACCGTACCGGTGGCCGCCACGCCGACGGCATAGCCGTCCGGCTTCATGTTCATGAGCGTCGCGGACATCACGCCGCCGCCGGCGCCGGGCTTGTTATCGACAATAACGGTCCAGCCCTGCTGCGCCTCCAGCTCGGCAGCGATGGAGCGGGCAATCGCATCCGAGCCGCCGCCCGCGCCGTAGCCGACGAGCATCTGGATCGGCTTTGCGGGATAGCCGTCCGGGCAGTTCGCGGCGAAGGCGGCGAATGGCGATACCGCTACCGACAGCCCGAGGACGGTCGTTCCAAGAATGAGATCTGCTGCTTTCATGTTTTCCTCCAAAACACGCGAACCGTACCGTCTCCCTCGTAGCGGTTCGCTCTTCTCCCGATAGCCTTGCCTAGCAACCGCGACCTGAGATGGAAACGGCCCGCGGAGCCCGTTTCGTCTGGCGAAATACCTCACCGCGCCAGAAATGCCTCCATTTCCGCAAGCATCGCATCGCGCCCGTGCTCGGGCCGGTCGAAAAGGATGTAATGCGTGGTGCCGCTCGGCTCCCAGTAAAGCACCTCCCCGGCATTGATCAGGTCGCCGACGAGGGCATCCATATCGTCCTTCCGGCTGAGCGTATCGAACTCCGGACGGACGATCATGACCCGGGCGTAAACCTGGTTGGCGTTGACCAGCTTGTGCCCGATCCCCATCAGGAAAAGATCCTCCAGCATGCCGTTGGGGCTGCGATAGGTCGGCGGATCGCGATCTTTCGCCGTCGGGTCGCCGTCGATCAGAGCCTGTTCGAAGGCCCTGACGATCGCCGGATCACGCCAGGCGGTCTTGTCCTCGATCGGGATCTGCCGGTCCCAGTCGCGGGTCAGCATGTCGACCGCGTTGAAGGTGTAGTTGCCGAAATGCGGCCGGTTGAAATGGCCCGGTCGCGCCGGATCCTCCCATTGCGAGCCGTGGCAGAACTTCGGATGCCCGCCGGCGGCGCCGTAGACCATGTTGTAGAGAACGAGGTGGCTCGCCTTTTCCGGCCACAATGCCGCAAAGGCCATGACGCAGGTGCCGCCGACGCCCCAGCCGAACAGGCCGACCGAGGAAAAGCCTGATACCGCGCAAAGGTGGTCGACCGCCGCCTCCAGATCACGGACGATCTCGAGCATGCGCACAAGCGGCTTCGTCGGCGTCGGCGGCAGGTCCATCTCCGCCGGACGCTCGGACCGGCCGAAGCCGCGCGCATCGACGATGTAGCAGCGATGGCCGCGCGCGGCGAGATCGGCGGCAAGCGAACCGTGCGGGACATCGAGATCATATTCAGAGAGCCCGGGAATGCGGGTCCCGTGCATCAGGATCATCGGGCGCGCCGGCGTGCCCGCTGCCGCATCGAACACCTCTCGGACCGCAATGCGCACGCCATCGCGCGTCTTCAGAAAAAAATCCCTGCGCCTGATCGTCCCGGACATGCCTTTTCCTCTCCTTGAAATGCGGGTGCGATCCTGTCTAGCGGGCGCGGGACCTGTTCCGCACCTTTCAAGACACGGCGTTTCGCCAGCCGGAAACAGGCGCACGGCCTGCCGGAACCGTCAGGCGGGAGCCGGGCCGGTCGACTGCCGCTCGATGATGCGGCAGGGAACGTGCAGACGCAGCGGACAGTCGGGGAAATCCTGGTTGGTGATGCGCTGGTGCAGGACCCGCGTCGCCATCCTGCCGATATCGACGCCCGGCACCTTCACCGTGGTCAGTTGCGGCAGGATCTGCTGGGCAGCGGAATAGTCGCCGAAGCCGACCACGGACGCATCACGCGGGATCCGGTAACCGCGCGCCAGAAGCTCGGAAATCACAGTCAGCGCCAGACCGTCATGGGCGCAGAAAAAGGCGGTCGGTTTTTCATCCGCCGCCGCCAACCGGTCGAAGGCCTCGCCGAAATCCCGCCCCTCTTCCGTAATGAGGTCATGCAGAACGACGCCGGGCTCGCGCTCGCAGATTTCGCGCAATCCGTAAAGCCGTTCCATGCGTCCCCGATAGCTCGGATCGCCGTGAACATAGATGATCCGGCGATGGCCAAGCTTCAGGAGAAAACGGCCGACGGCGGACCCGGCCTCATGGTCGGTCGCACCGACCTGGTCGACAGGCTCCAGCGGCTCCAGCCAGCTGTTGCGCACGATCGGAATGTCGGCATGATGCAATCGTTTGAGGTTCTCCTGGCTGTGCAGCCCGACAATCAGAATGCCGCTGCATTCCTTTGCCATCGCCTCCAGTTCCACCCCGTTGCGGGTGCTGCGGATGCGTAACGCGTAACCCAGTATCTGGGCTTCGCGCTGCACGCCGTTCTGGATCTGCATGTGCAATTCCGTGTTGGTCACATCATTGTCGTCGAAAACAACGCCGAGAAGCCTGGAGGACGATGTCGCCCTGCGGTAGCCGAGCCGGTCGGCCGTCTCGGCTACCTTCATGCGGGTCGCCTCGCTGACCCCGCTCTTGCCGGAGAGCGCGCGCGAAACGGCGAATTTCGAGAGTCCCGTTTCCTCCGCGATTGTCTGGATGGTTATCCGCGCCAAACCGCACCTTTCCTTTCATTCGCCTTTGAACGGCCCCGGAGTAATGCCGCGGCTCTGGCTGAAATTCCGACGTCGCAAAAAAATTTACCTAACGCTTTACATAACAAAACTTCTATTTCAAGCTATTTGTTAGTCGATGAAGGATAACGGAGCATCGACAGTAGGAGGAAAATCCATGAGGAATTTGAGCCGCAGAGCTTTTCTCGCGGCAGGGACGGCGTTTGCCGCTCTGCTGGCGCTGCCCGCCTGGGCCGAATTGGAATACAAGTCGCCCAATCTGGAAGAAGCGGTTCAGGCCGGCGATCTTCCCCCGGTCGCCGAGCGCCTGCCGGAAAACCCGCTGGTGATCACGCCCCGCGATCAGCCGGGCACGCAGGGCGGCACATGGAACCATGCGCTGGTCGGCGGCGGGTCGCTTTCCATGCTGGTGCGCTATCAGGGCTATGAGCCGATGGTGCGCTTCACGCCGGACTGGTCGGGCGTCACGCCCAATGTCGCCGAATCCTTTAAGGTCAACGAGGATTCCACCGAATATACCTTCACGCTGCGCAAGGGCATGAAATGGTCGGATGGCGAGCCCTACACCACCGAGGATGTCCAGTTCTGGTATGAGGATGTGTTCCAGAACCCGGAACTGACCATCGGCGATCAGGCTTTCTGGTATTCGACCGATGGATCAATTGCCGAGCTGGAAGTGGTCGATGACCAGACCTTCAAGGTCAAGTTCGCGCAGCCGAACGGCTTCTTCGCCCAACAGCTCGCCTGGGCGCAGCAGGACCAGATCACCCGCACGCCGAAGCATTACCTCAAGCAATTCCATATCAAGTACAATCCGGATGCCAACGCACTCGCCAAGGAGCGCGGCTATGAAAGCTGGGTGGCGCTGTTCCAGCGCGAATGCGGCGTGCAGCAGGACAATGACTTCTTCCAGAATTCCAACCGTCCGACGCTGAATGCCTGGAAGTTCACGATCGCGCCCGGCGAGGACACCGAGCGCGCGGTTGCCGTGCGCAATCCCTATTACTGGAAGGTCGATACCGAAGGCACGCAACTGCCCTATTTCGATGAGATCAACTACCAGATGGTCGGCGATCCGGAAG
>NZ_CFHTCS010000118.1:0-11924 GCF_984369615.1 Martelella sp.
CCCGTCGCCTGTTGTTTTCATAGTCTGCACAGCGGTGCTCCTTTCAGCATTGGAATTTTTTCGGCCGCTCTCGGCATGTTTTGCGGCCGTGTTTTTTTCCGACGCCATCTTTGACCATGGCCAAGAACGGGAGCATTTGATCTGCATCATAAAATCGATACTAAACTATTGTTTTTATTTCTTTATTTCAGAATTTTCCTCAGAAAAACGCGCACGGGAAATGCCGCATAGACCTGCCAGATGACAGCTCTATACGGTTCAAACAGCTCCCTGATTTTCGCGCTGGATTATCTCTCAGGATTCACTTCGATGATGACAAAAACACGACCTTTCCGCCGGCAGACATCCGCTGGTGCAGGTCTTCCGCGTCTCCTGGATTTTTCATTCTGATCATGCTGCCGCGCGCCGGCTGCAGGTCACCCACCGCCCAGTTTTCAGCGCGCGCAGATCCGTCCGCCGCACCTTTGAGCTCAAGCGGTTCGATGCGATAACGCATTGCGCGTCCCTCGCCTGTCACCAGATAGAGGGAACCTGCGGCCAGATCGACCACGACCGTTCCGACCTCTTCCGTGGTTTCGAACGCCACGGACCGGCGGCGGTTATCCGTTTTGATGGAAGCAGGGGCAATCACCGGCACATGAAAACCGTTTTCCGCCGCGCGCATGGAATTGCTGCCGGAGAACGTTGCGGGCTGGTGTCGTTCATCTGACATTGAGCAGGCCGACAGAAATGCCGCGGCCAGTGCGGGAAAGAAAACCGGGCGCAATCTCCGAACGGCCGATCCGTCGCTCCATTTTTCCAGATGGTGGCGTGACGAGCCTGCTGAATTGATATGTCCGGACCTGATCGCAAACCCGACCATGAGAGCACCTGCTTCAATGCATTTGGCCGGTGCTCGACCCGGAACCTTAAGGCAGGCTTAAGCGCGTCCCGCCGAATTGAGGATCATTGGGTTATCGACATGTTCCGTGGCTGTTCAGGAAGGAAGATCATGGCGGACTGGCGGAGGGGCCGCGACAGGCTTTTGCCGAAACGCAGAAAGGGCGCGGGATTACCGATATTCCCGCGCCCTGAACGTTCAATATCCGGGCCGCGATGAAAACCGCCGCGGACCTTGGCTCTGTGTCTTGCTGGACAGCCGAACGGGCGGCATCGAGCCAGCCGTCGACCGTGTCGCGATTGGCGGCAATCCAGTCGGCCGCCTGCTTGTGTAGGTGAGAACGGCGGTGCAAAAGTCGAACTCGAATGACAGGTCTGGGGGTCAGCGTCAGGGTCTTGAAGGGATACGAACCCTAGATCCGCGCCGACGGGCCACAAATCCTCTCTGCTATCAGACAGTTAGCTTCCGCAATCAGACCTAGAGGCGCGATTATTAGCATCAAACCATTCAGAAGCGACGCTTGCAACGCCACGCAAGCGCCGCTTAAATCAACAAATCAGACGAACCAGATCCTCCTGATAGCCAAACCCCATTCTGACCAAAATCATTCGATGACGGACGACCTGGCCAGGACCTACAAAGTGGTGCACGTCAAATCTCCCGCGGCGCACGGCGTACGAAGCATCATTACGACACGCAGCCACTTGGTCGAATCGCGAGTTAGCCTCGACAACATGATCTGTGGTCTGTGCGCGACCTTCGGCTTCAAGCCCGGTCCTGGCCAAGGCAAGGCGTTTATCGATCGGGTGATGGCGTCAGCCAAAACACCCAGTTTGGGACAGAGCTTCACCGCACGACTCGCAGTGAGAACAGGCCTGACGGCGCAAAACAAGGAGATGGATCGTGTTTTACGTGGGCTCGCCCGTCGCCCCAATCCTGCCGGCAACTCATGAGCATCCCAGGTGTCGTTGTGCAAACGTCTGCTGCTTTTGTCGCTGCCGTTGATGAAGTCGGCCGCTTTCGACAATCACGCACCGCCGATGCCTACTTCGGCCTCGTCCCAAGACGCCACCAATCTGGAGAAATTGATTGGACCGGGCGGATCACCAAACAAGGTGACAGCATGGTGCGAAAGCTCCTCTACGAGGCTGCCAACTCGATCCTCACACGCAGTCGTGGGAGCTTCGCGCTGAAGGGCTGGGCGCTGAAGATCGCCAAGAGGCGTGAACTGCGAAAGGCACGTGTGGCGCTAGCTCGTCGTCTAACGCGGCGGTCGAGACATTCTTCAAGACGATCAAGGCCGAGCTTTTGTGGCAGCGGTCCTGACGAACGCGTCGTGATACCGAAATCGCCATCTTCGAATACATCAACGGCTTCTACAATCCGCGCCGTCGCCACTCAGCCCTAGGCTGGAAAAGCCCCTTATCTTTCGAGCGAAAGGTAGCTTAAGTGAGAAATCGGAGCGGAACAAATACGCGACAGGTCCACTGATGTCGACGCTGAGAATACACCGGGAAATCACTTCAGCAACTTGTTTCTTGCGGTTTTGTGGTGCATTTTGATGCTGGAATTTGCAAGGGAGCAAACATGGCTAGGCCGAAAGGGCAAAAGCATCCGATTCGACTGAGCGTCAGCTTGGACGAAAGGGACCATGCTGCCATTTCTCAGCTAGCGGCTGACATGAATCTGTCAACTGCATGGATCGTGCGCCGCGCGATCTCCGAATTTGTCGCACGGCATGACGATTACGCGCAGTCCGAATTTCCGCTTTCACGGCGCGTACCGAAAGAATATAGATAATGGCATTTATTCCGCTACAGCTCGACGATAATATTTCAATCGAAGAGACCTGGTCGACAATCGTCGAGAATGTGAAAAGGGAGTACCTTTCCGAACAACAGAACTATCCCTGGATCATCGGTTTTTCGGGTGGTAAAGACAGCACGGTGGTCACACACGCCGTCTTTGAAGCTTTGCTTGACATCTCGCCCTCGAAACGCACGCGCCCCATCCATGTCGTATCCAATGATACGATGGTAGAGTCGCCTCTCGTGATTAGCCACCTTGATCAGGTTAGCGCTCGAATATCTGAAGCGGCTGAGAGCTTGGATCTGCCAATCACGGTAGCTCGGACAAAGCCTGATCCGGACAAGACATTTTGGGTCCTGTTGATCGGCAAGGGGTACCCAAGCCCGAATATGACGATGCGCTGGTGCACCGACCGCCTAAAGATTCAGCCGACCAGCGGGTATATCAAAGACAAAGTCTCAGAGTCCGGCGCGGCAATTGTGATTCTGGGTGTTCGCCGCGATGAAAGCCAGTCTCGCCAGAGGTCGATCGAAAAGTGGCAAAATGGGCGGGGAGGCAATCTATCTCCACACGAGCGACTTCCCGGGGCATTGATCTACCGGCCAATCGTGGATCTGGGACTGGAAGACGTCTGGGAGATCCTTGGAACATATCATGCTCCGTGGGGTGGCGATCATTCTTCGCTGATTAAGCTATATCGCGACTCTGAGGGCGGTGAATGTCCGGTAGTTTTGAGTGCCGACGAAGCACCGGGATGCGGAACTTCCAACAGTCGGTTTGGTTGCTGGACCTGTACAGTTGTTGAGAAAGACAAAAGTCTGCAAGGCTTTGTAGATGCTGGAAAGCATCACTTCCAACCGCTCATCGATTTTCGGGATTGGCTTCGCTCGATCCGAAACAATCCGGAAATGCGCCAGATTGTCAGGCGAAACGGAAAGCTTTCCTTTGATTTGAATGGAAAGCATATACCCGGGCCTTTTACTATTCAGGCACGTCGCGAGATCCTGACCAGACTTATCGATGTCCAGGAAAAATTTGGCGACCAGCTCATCAGAGAAGAGGAGCTCAAGCTGATCTATGGCCATTGGGCCGAAGAATTGCAGGCTCAGGGGGGCTTGGCCGATGTATGACATTTTCAACGAGGAAGTGCCGCTTAATGACTTGCCGCTATGGGCCGACGACGAGGCCAGTCGCGTTTTGGCGGAGATCGCCTCCGCAAACAATGTCCCGGTTGACGTTTTGGCCGAGCTTGTCGCCCTTCAGCGCGCTCGCCAGCATCAGGAGCGCGCCGCCGGCATCTATCAACGGATCGAAGAAATCCTGGGGCGAATGGATTAAAGGGCGGGCATCAGGCACATGTGGATTTCTAAGATCGAGCTCGTTTGCTTCAAGTCATATCAACGCCAGGAATTCGATTTTCCTGAACCGTCAGATGGCCGCAATGTCGTACTGATCGGCGGTATGAACGGTTACGGCAAAACCTCCATACTTGAGGCGCTTTACCTGTGCCTTTACGGTAAGGACGCCATGTCACACCTGGCTCGCGCCGGATTAAAAACGGACGAGACGAGAGGCTATCCGACTTTTCTCGAGAAGGCCTTCAACGGGGAAGCCCTCAGAGCTGGTCGAGACACGATGATGGTGAAGGTAGTCATTCATCGAACCAAAAGTAAGGCTGTAGAAATCGCGCGAAAATGGTATTTTCGTTCCAACGGTAGCTGGACCGACGAGGAGGCGACCTACCGCGAAATCCTCCGCGGCGTACCGCAGGTACCGCGCTCTGACGGTAGAAACTCTTTCCATCTCTCTGAGGCGCTGGACGAATTTTTCGTCCCCGCCCACGTGGCACCTTTCTTCTTTTTCGACGGCGAAGAGGTCAAGAAGCTTGCAGATCAAGGCAGGGTAGAACAGGTAAAACAGGGTCTCGAGGGGCTCCTCGGTGTCGTCTTGCTGCGCAATCTCGCAGATCGGTTGAAGCAATTTGAGCGCTCGAAGCGCGAAACAGTCGCAAATGTCGATGAAGACAGGCTCACGCTTCTTTTCAACCAGCTCTCTGAAAACGAACGAACCGCCGCTGAACTTAAGAGAAAGCTCGACGAAGCCACACACCGGCGGGGGCGGCTTGATGGTGAATTCCAGTCCCTGCTGGAGAGGGTTACAGCAGCCGGCGGCGGTGGCGGAGATACCGCGACTTATAAAGACCTCATAGAACAGCGAGAGCAAGTCCGAGCGCAGTTGCGAGACACTCACCGAAAGCTTGAGGATTTTTTGGCGGTACGCCTCCCGTTTCATCTCGTCTCGAAGGAACTGGTCGCTGCCTACGAAACACAGCTCCAAAGAGAGCAGCGCTGGTTCCAATGGGAGGCAGAAAAGCGTGCACTGGAACCTCGCCAGTTGGAGTTCAAGTCGGCTTACGAGAGTCAAACGAACCCCGAAATCGATCCACCGTTAACTGACGAACAGCTTGAAGCCATCCGCGGCCGGATGAATGCCGCTTGGGCAAGCCTGTTCTATCCTCCACCGAACGACTGTGCAGATGTGATCGACCACGATTATCTCTCGTCAGCGGACCGAGAGCGCGTGCTCTCCGCGCTCGGGAGCATGTCTCTGGGGTATCAGGAAATTCAGGACGTACTGCGATCCGAAACGGATCTGGCGGACCGTATTGACGAGCTCGGGCGAAAGATCACCCGCTTGGAAGGGATCGATCGCGACGGTACTTTGGCGTCTTTGACCGCCGAGTTGAAAAACGTTCAGGATCAAATGACGTCCTTGGACGACGAGCATCGAGCCGATGATCGTCGTCTTGTTGCCTTGGAGGCACAGATTACGTCTCAGAGGGCAGACTACGAGCGCGAACGCCGAAAACTCGATGAATCATCGCCGGCGCGTGCGATCATCGAGCGATCGGACCGTGTCCGGAGAGTAATCGAAGCGGTTATTCCGGCCCTTTTCCCATTGAAGATTAAAGAACTCGCCGCGAACATGACGGCAGTCTACAAGCAATTGGCACACAAGGATCAGGTGTCGAAAATCGAAATTAAGGATGACGGTACAACTACAATCCTTGGCAAATCCGGCAAACCACTCTCGTTCGACCGCTCCGCCGGCGAAAACCAAATCTTCGCGACTGCGCTTATCGCCGGCTTGGCCCGCGTATCCGGCGTTAAGGCACCTCTCGTTGTTGACACTCCACTTGGCCGCTTGGACAGCAAGCACCGACAAAACATTCTGAAATATTGGACTGGCGAAAAGAGCCGCCAGGTGATCCTTTTGAGTCAGGATGAAGAAATCGACGGAGGTTTCTTCGAGCGCATCCGCGACAACGTATCCAAGACCTATCTGTTGGACCATGCCGATGTTGGTGACGGGATTGGCCGGACGACCGCTTATGAAGATCGGTATTTTCTGGAGGACGTCGCATGAGCAGCGTCAGTCTCCAGCAGATTATGGCCGCACGCTTTCGGACGTCGGCACACGCAGATGGACTCACTAAGAATCTCAGGGAGGTTCTTGGGCTATCCACCAAGGCCGCCGTCGCCAGATTGGCGATCGGCAGATCGCTGTCACTCGGCGCCTTAGCCGATGAGCCAGTTGATGCGAAAGGACTGGAAATACCGGCCTCGTCTTTGTTCACGCAGGATGACGTCGCGATCTGGGTCGGCCTAGTCCTCACGCATGCGAAGACGTTCGGATCCTCCAGCTCCGAGGGCATGGACACATTTCGGAGCCAGCTAAGACAGCACTGGCACCGTGGCGCGGGCTTGCTGTACGACGATTGGAAAAACAGCAACGAAGATTTTGATGATTTCATTGGTACCCTTGTAAAGCGACGAGCCGACCTGCCCGACCGCTCAACGAGACTGGCGACGGTCACGCAAATGACGCATGAAGTTGCTCCTGCTGACGACCAGTCTGGGCAACTCGTCCGCAGCCTCTCTGAGATCGGAGTGAACGGCGAAGTAAAAGGCGTTGTTCACGGTCCGCGCTTGACGCAGTACAAGGTGGCGTTGCGGGACGTTAATCAGCTGGACAAACTCAAACGTGGCTTGGAGCGGCTTGCTTTGTCCATGAATCTTCAACAACAGATGCCTTCATGGAGCGCCGGCGACGAAGCTCGCACTGTTCTAATCGACATCCCGCGACCTCGGGCTAGTTGGCGAATTGAAGGGAAACAAGCACTCCTTGAAGCTCTGAGTTCAGTACCGACCGACGGTAAAAGTCTCTTCGTCAGTCCTGGAGTGGACGTCATTGGAAAGCCGATTGAGTTCGACCTAGCAACTGCACCACATTTGCTGGTGGGTGGTGCGACTGGTCAAGGCAAAAGTGTCTGTGTGCATTCTCTGCTGGTATCGCTAATCACGAAGCACTCTCCATCTACTTTGAGACTGGCCCTTATGGATCCAAAGCAAGTCGAGTTTGGTGTTTATGCAAACTCGCGCTTTCTCTGGCGCGACAAGATGGCTATCGGACTGGCAGAGTGCGGTACTATGTTGGAAGACCTCACAATAGAAATGGACGATCGTTATCGTCGCATGAGGGAACTCGGTGTTAACAGCCTTGCTGAAGCGGCCAAGAAGGGAATGAACGACCCATTTATCGTGGCGTGCGTCGACGAGCTTGCGGACCTTGTATCGCAAGACCGTGATGCGGAGACACGTCTCGTTCGGCTCGCAACATTGGCACGCGCAGCAGGCATCCATTTGATTTTGGCGACACAGCGCCCCGACGCCCAGACCTTCCGAGGCCAACTTCGGAGCAACGTCACCGCGAGGATCGCCCTCACAGTGCAGAAAAGTTCTGAATCTCAGATCATTCTCGATGAGCCTGGAGCTGAAGATCTGCTTGGCCGTGGGGATATGATCGTCAAATTGTCTGGCACTGACGCCATCCGAGCACACGGGTACCTGCTATCTTTAGCTGACGTAGAAACTTTGGTGCGCAAGTGATTTCAAAAAACGAAACGGTTTACCTGCTGGACATGAAGGGGCTTAAATGCCCGATTCCAGTCACCCGAACTCGCAAGGCGGTTCGCAAATTGCCATCCGGGACGTTCATTCGCGTGGAGTGCACCGATCCGCTTGCGGACGTCGATATCCCACATATGGTCAACTCTGACGGCCATCAGTTGCTGGAAAAAGGTATAGCGGGCGATGTTCGCTGGTACCTGATCCGCTTGGGCTGACCCAACTGCTCAGCCTACTACTGCGACAAAACCACCGTTCGCCATTTCACGTCCTGTCTACCCAGAAGATCTTCCCGCTCGCCAAACTCCTGCAGTTTCAGACCAAGCGGTCTGCCTATGTCGCGGAGCTCTTCGACGCTGACTGGATAGATCTCACGGGCGGAATCAGGCGGTCCCAAGCGAAGCGTAACATATACCTTGCCGGCCGGGGTCAACAGAGTCTTCAGGCGTGTCAGTGCGTCGGGCCTTTCCATTGGATGGATGTGCATCCAGACTGCGCTAAGGATGATCCAATCAAAGCGCTGCGCTGTCAGCTTCTCTAGCTTCGGCAGTCTATCATCAATCCACTGCACAGACGTGTTTGGATGTAGGTGAGAAGCTAAAGCTCGAAAGGAGCTCGCCGGCTCAACGGCGACGACACTGTGGCCATTCGCCGCCATCCAACTGACATCACGGCCGCTCCCTGCCCCCACATCCAAAATCGACTTGGGCGGCTTTGCACCTAGCTCGTTGAACAACAGGGGATGAGCCTGCTCGAAAGGAATGAGCTCGTAGTTTTCAGCCAGATCTTTAGCTTGGCGCTCATAGAAGGCGATCGCTCTGGAGCTCTTCGATTCACCGAACCATCCCGCATTTAATATAGTCGTGCTCATGAGAACAAAGCTCGCGATTGATGCAAGCCCTAAGACTATCTGAAACGCCCTTCTAACGATATACGGTCGGGTGAAAAAGCCAACGCCCGGCACCTCAACGTGGCTGGGCGGATAGAAGTTCTTGAGCCACAGTAGATACTGCTCCATTATATATCGGAGCCGCTGAAGCACAGCTAATAGGCCAGCGTTTCCAACGGTGGCCAATCCAAGCAAACAGACCTGGAACAGTGGAGAAGCTTCGGTCTTCGACACTCCAAACCACAGTCCACCGGTAAGCGTCATTCCAATGAGTGGGATCTGCCACATCAGCTGATTGAGAGATCTAAAATTCTCTGAATTTTGAGCATAGGAAGCCAACCGAATCGAGTCGCTTAGACTGCTGCTATTTTGGCCGGTAACGCTCAAATGACTTTCTCCGGCAAGGAGATCGACACGTCGTCAGCTTCCACATTCATAGCGACCCGATACCGCACAAGCAGCTCATCCTCATCGACATTCAAGTTAAGCATGTAGCGCAGAATGTCACGGGCAACTGTTTTGTTTGAAACCCGCATAGTGTGGGCCGCAACGCTCCAAACGACATTGCGATAAGGCGCTTCCTCCAGATTGGTTGGAAGAGCTTTCATCAGCTCAACCGCTTCCTTAATCGCGAACTTGCGCGTATCGGCAAGTTCAATAGCGATCCTAGTGAACATGTCGAGACCGATTGTCCTGAATAGTATATGTCCGCCGTGAGGTCCACGATAACCCTCGGTAACTGTCCCAGGATCAGCAGCCTCGAAAATTTCCCTCACTGCGGGGAAGGCAGCGGCGAGAGCGTTAAAGTATTCCAGCGCTGTCGATTTATAGCTGGCCAATCTCGCGTCAGACGGTCGATTGAATCGAAGTTTTCTATCCGATTTCACTTGCGATGCGTACACGAAGAGAAGCTTGAGAATATCGTACAAACTCGATATCGTGGTGAGACACACTCGGTTCCCGACCGGAATATTTTGGCTGGTAATAACAGCTATCTTCGGGTCTTTGAATTGCTCTTCGTTCTCGACAAGTTGCCGCACGATGATCGCCATGACGTCGTCTTCATCAAGCGCTATGATGTCGCTTTTTTTGACTGGCACTGCGGTCTTGTTGAGCGTGGTAAAGAGACGGCGTGTACGCTGCATCCCTGCAGCTGTGCGTTTATGCCCGACAAGAATGATCGGAAGCAAATCGTCACCCAGCGCCATTCCCGCGCTTAGGGCTTCTTTGATACCCGCCAGCCTGTGTTGACCGTCAATCGCAAACAGCTTCTCTTTTCCGCTCAAGCTCAAAAACCCCAAGGTGTTCAATGCCTGTTCAGAAATGTGCCTAACGAGGTCCTGGCTTTTCTCTGAATGGAAGTTACCGACTTCCAACCACTCTGGACTTCCCCCATAGGTCGCAAGAACGAGAGAGTTGAAAAACCGCTCTTCATTGCTAGACAGGTACTGCGCAATCTGACGCGCCCTCGGCCCTTCAAGGCTTCGCTGTATTAGGCGGGACAATGCCTTATCGGCGTGAATTTCTTCTGCAAACTTAACGCGCTTTCCTACCTCCGTAATGGGAATCAGGCAGGAGTAAAAGATCCAGCTGCCAAAGCTGCCACGTAGAGCCGGCAGAACGAGACGATCATTAGCCATTAGAATGCCGCCGCCCTTGGTGCCATGATTTCGGCATCGAAATCACGCTTATTAATCGGAGGGATGAGCGCGTTGAGAAGAGAGGTTTCTAGCTGCTTCAAATCAACCTTCGTGTCTGGAAGTGAAGCGAAATTGAAGAACAGGTCACCCATCCAGTTATCGATCATGAACTTCACTGCAGGCCTACCGCGGCCCCCTTTCCACTCTCGGACATACTGCACATAACGCCTCCGGAGAGTATTTTGGGAGTCCTGCCCCGCCTCCCCAATGTACAAAATATAGCCGTGTGAAGGTAATTTCGATGGGGAAAGCTCAATCGTAAAAAAGTAGATTCCCCTCTCATCCGGAATGACCGTGTGCCCTCCCTCGATGAAGCGCTCTTTCGACCAAGTTAGCTTGTAACGGGTCCGAAACTTTTTCCAGCTTTTCATGCTGAGAAAAAACTCGTACTTTTCTGCCTTATAGCGCTTGGTTGCGTCGACTATATCGAAAATCTTTGTTGTCATGTCTGAACTGCTCAAAAATCAGTTTAAAGCTTACCCGTTGATGCTGAAAAAGCAATTAACGGTTATTTCTTAGAATGCGGAACTCACGGCGACGTACCTGCACTATCAGGCAAGCAGTGTTCTCGGCGTAGATAGCAATTCAAGCTGGTACAAAAGCCGGGCGAATAAAAAACACCCACTCCCGAAACCTCCCCCTACCCGTCATCTGGCGTAAGCCGAGCTCCAAATCAATCCGCCGCGCCGATTGCGGCGTAATCTCCAGCGTTGTCGCAACCACTCCGCCGACACCAGTGGCTTTGCATTACCAGCTCGACCAGCTCCGGCAGTTTTGACGACGCTCGTCCTCCCGCCAATTTTTGCTCCGTCATTTGCCAAGCTAACGCCAGCCGGTCATACACTTTCGTGCCAATCTCTGCGGTCGCTATAAATCCTTGGGCGATGGCAAGCAGCCGGGTTTCGCGATTGCGATGTCGACGCCGATCGACTGGGATTGTTTTCAGTCCTAGATTGACGGCGGCGAGATGGGCGCCGGTGGTGATGCCGGCCTGGATCCGGCAGCACCCCGAGCTCTTGCAGAAAGTTCGCCCGATCGAAGGCTTGATTGCGCCGGCTTCACGCTATCTGGCTGAAACAAGCCCGAGCCCATACCGAGGTTGACCACTGGATCCACCTGGGCCCGCGGCGAGACGACTTCATTCTTTCTCGCCTTCCACCGCCGCCGCCATCACCTCCTCCTGCACGGCGGCCCTGCTGAGCAACCCGGCGTCTTCCAGCGCCTCGATATCCGGCAAGTCGCGCAGCGTTTCCATGCCGAATGCCGAGAGGAAGTGCTTGGTGGTGACGTAGGTGTAGGGCGCGCCGGGGGTGGGGCTGCGGGGGCCGGAGGCGATGAGGGCGGCGTTGCGGAGCACGCCAATCGTGTCGCGGCTGACCTCCTTGCCGAAAATCTTTAAGAGTTCGGCGCGGGTGATAGGCTGGAAATAGCCGATGGCCATCAGCACCATGGATTCGAATTCGGAAAGGGCTGACACCCCGCCCCGGGTTGGCGCGGCGGAGGCGCGGATGGCGTCGGCATAACGCGAACGCGTTCGGTGCTGCCAGCCGCCGGCGACCGCGACGATCTCGTAGGGCCGGCCGGTGAGTTCTTCGCGGAGATCGTCGATCAGAAGGTCGATGCTGCAGTCCTTGCCGACGACGCGGGCGAGCGTTTCGCGGGTGACCGGCTCGGCGGCG
>NZ_CFHTCS010000119.1:0-11655 GCF_984369615.1 Martelella sp.
GAGGCCGGGGATCATCTGCAACACGTCCTTTTGCGCGCCATAGCGCAGCTTGGTCTGGAAGCCGACCATGTTGTAGAGCGTGCCGAGCGCGTTGTCCTGGCGCAGCTGGACGACCGCATAGGGCTTTTCATCGGGCTTGTGGGCATTGGTGAGGCCCATGGGCTTCATCGGGCCGTGGCGCAGCGTCTCGCGGCCGCGCTCGGCCATGACCTCGATCGGCAGGCAGCCGTCGAAATAGGGCGTGCCCTCCCATTCCTTGAAGTCGGTCTTGTCGCCGGCAAGCAGCGCGTCGATGAAGGCGTTGTACTCCGCCTCGTTCATCGGGCAGTTGATGTAGTCCTTGCCCGTGCCGCCGGGCCCGACCTTGTCGTAGCGGGACTGGTACCAGCAGATATCCATGTCGACCGTGTCGCGGTAGACGATCGGCGCGATGGCGTCGAAGAAGGCGAGAGCCTCCTTTCCGGTCTTCGCGCTGATCGCCTCGGCAAGGGCAGGGGCGGTCAGCGGCCCGGTCGCGATGATCGCCTGATCCCACTCCTCCGGCGGCAGAGCCGTCATTTCCTCGCGTACGATCGTAATCAACGGATGGGCGGCTAGCTTTTCGGTGACGGCGTTTGAAAAACCGTCGCGGTCGACCGCCAGCGCGCCGCCGGCCGGCACCTGGTGCGCATCCGCGCAGGCCATGATCAGCGAGTTCGCCATGCGCATTTCGGCGTGGATGACGCCGACGGCATTGCTGGTCGCATCATCGGAGCGGAAGGAATTGGAACAGACCAGTTCGGCAAGGCCGTCGGTCTTGTGGGCCGCCGTCTCGCGCACGCCGCGCATCTCGTGCAGGATCACCGGAATGCCGCGACTGGCGATCTGCCATGCCGCTTCGGAGCCGGCAAGACCGCCGCCGATGACGTGGATGGGGTTCGGTGATATGCTGGGGTCGGGCATCGTTCAAACCGCAAGGTTGGCCGGCGCTTTCCGCCGGCGTGTTTCAGTTTAATCTGGGCACCGGAGCGGCCGGTGAACTTGGCTCTGCCAATGCCAGATCGGCGACGCGCCGTCGAGGGGCAATGGCCGATTTGTGCAGCGAAACGAATTTCTGAAAATATTCTGCGTCCGCCAAAAGTCTGTCACGGTTGACGTTATATGATTGCTGCAGCAAAGTTTGCAAACGTCAAGTCGTTGAAAGCGCTGAAACAACTGCTATGTCGTTGAGTACGGGGCGCCGCCGGCGCCTCGCCAGCGATGCAAAATCCCTCGGTTAGAGAGCCGGAAAATCTCTGCCGCCGCGCTTCGGTTGATTTAGGTCATGTGATCTCAAACCGGTCTGAGGGATATAGCAAATCGATTTAAACGCCAATTTGATTTCGAAAAGGGGAATCGACATGGAACAGATCACGCCTGATGGAGCCCGGAATATTCTGGCGCCCGAAGAACTGGATCTGATGAATAGATACTGGCAGGCGGCCAATTACCTGTCGGTTGGTCAGATCTATCTGATGGGCAACCCCCTGCTGAAGGAGCCGCTCGCCGAAGAAGACGTCAAGCCGCGCCTGCTCGGCCACTGGGGCACGACGCCCGGGCTGAACTTCATCTATGTTCACCTGAACCGCGTCATCAAGAAATACGATGCCAGCACGATCTATATCTGCGGTCCCGGTCACGGCGGCCCCGGTCTGGTCGCCAATGCCTATCTCGACGGCACCTATACCGAAGTCTATCCGGAGATCACGGAAGACACGGAAGGCATGCGCAAGCTGTTCAAGCAGTTCTCGTTCCCCGGCGGCATTCCGAGCCACGTCGCTCCCGAAACGCCCGGATCGATCCATGAAGGCGGCGAGCTGGGTTACGCCCTGGTCCACGCATTCGGCGCGGCCTATGACAATCCCGACCTGATCGTTGCCTGCGTCGTCGGCGACGGTGAAGCCGAAACCGGCCCGCTTGCCGCTTCGTGGCATTCGAACAAGTTCCTGAACCCGATCAATGACGGCGCGGTTCTGCCGATCCTGCACCTCAACGGCTACAAGATCGCCAATCCGACCCTGATGGCCCGGATGAGCAAGAAGGACCTGACCGACCTCTTCCAGGGGTATGGCTACGAACCCTTCTACGTGGAAGGCGACGACCCGGAATACATGCATCAGCGCATGGCCGAGGTCATGGAAGAGTGCTACGCCCGCATCCGCGAGATCCAGTCGGAAGCCCGCGCCGAAGGCACGGTCTACGAAATGCCGCGCTGGCCGATGATCATCCTCAGGAGCCCCAAGGGCTGGACCGGCCCGAAATTCGTCGACAACAAGAAGGTCGAGGATTTCTGGCGCTCGCACCAGGTGCCGATCTCGGAAGCCCGCCAGAACGCCGATCACCGCAGCCAGCTCGAAGACTGGCTGAAGAGCTACGGCCCGGACAGGCTGTTTGACGAAAACGGCAGGCTGGTCCCCGAGCTGAAGGCGCTGGCGCCCGAAGGCGATCTGCGCATGAGCGCCAACCCGCACACCAATGGCGGCGTCCTGCGCAAGGAACTGAAGATGCCCGACTTCCGCGAACTCGCGGTGGACGTGACGCAGCCGGGCGCCGTGATGACCTCGGCAACCAAGCGTCTCGGCATGCTGCTGCGCGAAGTCATGAAGCTCAACGCCGAGGAACGCAACTTCCGCCTGATGGGCCCCGACGAAACCGCCTCGAACCGCCTGCAGGATGTCTTCGAAGTCACCGACCGCGTCTGGATGGCCGACATCCTTGAGTATGACGAAGGCGTTGCCCGCGACGGCCGCGTGATGGAAGTTCTGAGCGAACATCTGTGCCAGGGCTGGCTGGAAGGCTACCTGCTGACGGGCCGCCACGGTCTGTTCTCGTGCTACGAAGCCTTCATCCACATCATCGACTCGATGTTCAACCAGCATGCGAAGTGGCTGAAGACCACCCAGCATATGGCATGGCGCAAGCCGATCTCGTCGCTGAACTACCTTCTGACCTCGCATGTATGGCGTCAGGACCACAACGGCTTCAGCCACCAGGATCCGGGCTTCATCGACCACGTCGTCAACAAGAAGGCCGACGTCGTCCGCACCTATTTCCCGCCGGATGCCAACACGCTTCTGGTTGTCGGTGACCACATCCTGCGCACCTATAACCGCGTCAACGTGATCGTTGCCGGCAAGCAGCCGCAGCCGCAATGGTTGTCGATCGAGGAAGCCATCGTGCATTGCGACACCGGTCTCGGCGAATGGAAGTGGGCAAGCAACGTTCCGGAAGGCGAAGAGCCCGATGTCGTCATGGCTGCGGCCGGCGACGTCCCGACGCTGGAAATGATGGCCGCCGTCGACATTCTCCGCCAGAAGCTGCCGGAAATGAAGGTCAAGGTCGTCAACGTCGTCGACCTCATGGCCCTGCAACCGAAGGAAGAGCACCCGCACGGCATCCGCGACGCGGACTTCGATGCGCTCTTTACCGAGAACAAGCCGGTCATCTTCGCCTATCACGGCTATCCCTGGCTCATTCACCGCCTGGCCTACCGCCGTCACAACCACAACAACATCCACGTGCGTGGCTATGTTGAAGAGGGAACGACGACGACGCCGTTCGACATGGTTGTCCAAAACCGCCTCGACCGCTACCATCTGGCCATGGACGCGATCGAACGTGCAGGCGGATTTGGCGAAAGAGGCGCGGCCGCATTGAACTATCTCAAGGAAATGCGCGCCAAACACCACGATTATGTCCGCGAGCATGGTCAAGACATGCCGGAGATTCTCGATTGGAAATGGCCTTATCCCAAGGGCTGATCCAATTTTCTGAAGCCTCGCGCACCGCCTCCTCCCAGGGCGGTGCGCTCACCATTTCTGGATAGCGATTATGAATGGCACAGTACTGGCATTGAATGCCGGATCATCCAGCCTCAAATTCCGTCTTTACGAAGTCGAGGGTGATCATTTTTCTCTTGTCCTGCGCGGTCAGTTTGACGGCGTAAACGAAAACCCCCGTCTTGTTGTTAAGGAAGCCGGCGGCAAGGAAATCTGCAATATGGATCTCGAAATCGGGGAACATATGCAGGAAGACATGCTCGAGCGCATCTTCGGCGTCATCAAGCCCTACACCGCAAACAGCCCGCTGCAGGCCGTTGGTCATCGCGTGCTTCACGGCGGCGGCCGGTTCGCCGATCCGGTCCTGCTCGATGACGAGATCGTTTCCTACCTCGAGACGCTTATTCCCATGGGGCCGCTGCACCAGCCGGCCAACCTCGCCTCGATCAAGCTTTTCCGTCGCATCCGTCCCGACCTCCCCCAGGTCGCATGCTTCGACACCGCCTTCCACGTCAATATGGACGAGCGCGCGGCGCGCTATCCGATCCCGCTGGAATATGAAGCCAAGGGTTACCGCCGCTTCGGCTTCCACGGCCTGTCCTACACCTATATCGCCGATCGTCTGCGCGAGATCTCGGACTATCTGGTCAAGAAGCGCACCGTCGTAGCCCATCTCGGCAGCGGTTCGTCGATGTGCGCCATGCGCAACGGCAAGGCCATCGACACGACCATGGGCCTGACGCCGCTCGGCGGGCTGATGATGGGCACGCGCTCCGGCACGGTCGATCCCGGCCTGGTTCTGACGCTGATGGAAGCGGAGAACCTGACGCCGGCAGAAATCAAGCACATGCTTTACTACAAATCCGGTCTGCTTGGCGTTTCCGGCATTTCCGGCGACCTGCGCGTGCTGATGGAAAGCAAAGACCCGAACGCCAGGAAGGCGATCGATCTGTTCGTCTTCCGCGCCTGCCGCGAACTGTCGATCATGGTCGCCACCATGGAAGGCATGGAATCGCTGGTCTTCAGCGCCGGCATTGGCGAGAACTCACCGGTCATCCGCAAGATGATCTGCGATCGTCTCGGCTGGCTCGGCGTTCAACTGGACGACGACGCCAACAACGCCAATGCGGAAATCATCTCCTGCCCGGAAAGCCGCGTGGAAGTCCGCGTCATTCCGACGGATGAGGAAATCGTTCTTGCCCGCCAGACCGCGCGCGTTGTCAGCGAGGCGGTGAAGGCGGGGCGGGAACCGTCCTACGCCTGATCCTTCGGTCCTTTTCGCGACGAACCGACATGCCCGTGCGCAAGCGCGGGCATTTTCATGTCCGGCGTCGCCTTTCGAGGAACCGCGTTCCCTGAAGCGCGATCAGGATGACCGCAACGCCGAGGAAGATGCGGGGCGGCGGGACTTCGCCGAAGAAGAAGAAGCCGGCGGCGGCGGAAAAGAACACCGAGAGGTAGCCGAAGGGCGCCAGAAGGCTTGCATCGCTTTTCTGATAGGCCTTCAGCCAGCAATATTGCCCGGCCTGGGCCAGGAATCCGATCAGCGCCAGCGCCGGCCAGTGGGCAAGCGGCACGGGCTGCCAGACGAAGAGGGCCGGCGGGCCCGTGAGCAGCACGAGGCCGACCGTATAGAAAGCCATCATCACGATCGTGCTCTCCTCGGCCAGTTTTCGCGTCTGGATGGTCGCCATGGCGCCGAAGAGAATGCTGGCAAGCACCGCCAGCAGGCCGGGATTGAGTTCGACCTCATTCGGCGAGACGATGATCAGTGCGCCGCCAAAGGCGATCGCCGCGCCGAGCCAGCGCAGCCGGCCGACGCGCTCGCCGAGCAGAAGCGCGGCAAGGCCCATGGTCACCAGCGGCCGGGTGAAGCCGAGCGCGTTGACCATGACCAGCGGCAGCATGGCAAAGGCGAGAAAGTTCGAGGTGAGCGCGATGGCATTGCAGGTCACGCGGAAGGCATTGCGCAATGGATAGCGCATCGTTTTCAGCGCCGCGCGGTTCTTCACGACCATCGGCAGGATGAAGAGAAGGCCGACGAGGGCACGGATGAACACAAGCTGGATGGCCGGATAGGCGACGCTGTTGGCCTTCACCAGCGCGCTCATGAAAGTCACCAGCGTCATGTCCGCCATCAGCCAGGCGATGCCCTGGCCGGCCGTGCCCGTTGTTTCTTGCTTTGATGCCCCGGCGCTCACAGCGTCATGCCGGCTGCACCAGATTGGCCATCAAACGGAAGGCGCCGGGAACGAGCCGGTCCATCTGGTGGTGGAGCACGAGGCTGGTGTGGGTGTGCCGGCCCTTGCCGATCCTGGCCGTAACGAGCGCGCCCTCGAGAGGCTTTTCGTCCGCGTCATGCATGGCAAGAAGCGGCTGGTAGGCGCCGTCCCATTCAGCCGCGAAATAGAGCCCGCGCTCCTTGTGCCAGCCGGCCCAGTCGTCCGCCGCGATCGGGTTCGGACCGGTGAGGAGCGGGTGGTCGGGAGCCAGAATCTCGACGTCGGCATCGGGGTTGGTCACGCGCCAGCGCAGCGATGGCGAGCCGATCCTGAGATAAAGCGGCGGCGTTGCCTCGGGCGACCAGCCGTCCGAGGGACGGTGATAGAGCGTCACCAGATGGCCGCCATCCTCGACGAAGCGGTGGAGTTTCTTTGTCACCGCCGCAAGATCCGGGCGGGTGCCGAAGGCGAAGATGCCGATGACGATCGTGGTGAAGGCTGAGAGATCGCCGGAAAGGGCCGTCGAATCAAGCTCGGTGACATCGAGCCCCATGCGTTTCAGCCATGTGCCGACAGAGTCCGCGCCGCCGCCGACATAGCCAATCTTCTCGCCGTCCGGCAGGGCAAGGTCGAGAGTAAGGACGCTCAGCACTTCCGGTCGGATGAAACGGCTGCGCCCGATATGAGGGTAGGTGAAGGGCGTTATGTTGGATGCCGGTTTGCCGTCGATTTCCGGGGCGATGCGCGCGAGACCGGGCGTTGCCCGTTGCGGCAGGTCGAGACGGTAGCGCTCGCCCGTTGCGCTCACCTGAAACCCCTCGGGCGCGTTGAAGTGAATTGTGAGGTTTGGAGTATCGCTTTGTGCGATGAATGAAAGAGTATGGTTAATATTCTGTATTGGAACGATAAATGCGTTCGGCTTCAGGGTGAGGGAGAGCGCCGGAACGATGGGCAGCGCGGTTTCGAGATCGAAGTGGCCGGCGGCCTTGCGGCCTGAAATTTCAGTTTCAAGCTTCACCGAGACCGGACCATTGCCGCCGAGCGACGACCAGAGCGGCGGATACTGGTTTGTCAGCGGCGCATCATCGGCGACGGCAAGCGAGAAACGGATGATGCCGGCCTCTTCCGCTGGCTTTGATGCCGTGACGCCCTTTGGCAGGAGCGGCGTAACAGTCGTTTCCGCCTTGCCGGCGTCTTCGCCCAGAACAACGGTCAGGCTTGTCTCGCCGCCCGGCGTCAGGCACTCGGCCGCGCCATAGGCCCGTTCAAACACGGCAGCAGCCTCCAGCAGCGCCGCATCGATCTCGGCAAGCTTGCGGGTGAGCCTGTGTCCCTGGCTTTCGATGAAGCCGTCGGGCGCAGCGTTGAGCGCGGCCTCGATCGTGCCGGCGGCGGAAACGAGGCTGCGGGTTACGGCGTCGCGATCGGGAAAGGCGGAGATTGCCGCAGCGATCGCGGCATCGGCCGTCACAAGATCATGGGCGAGCGTCTCGGCCTCGCCGACGCAGAGATCGGCCAGCGTCTTCGGCAGTCCGTCGAGGATTGTCTCCTCCGGCGTGCTGCCATCGGGACCGAGCAGAAGATGGAGCTTCCATGCACGGTCCGGCCGTTCCGGCCACCAGCCCATGCCCTGCGAGGCGTGGTAATAGCGCGACCATTCGCCGATGCGGTCATAATCGGCGCCCGTTGCCGGATCGCGCCCCTCGGCGGTCACGGTGACGGTCGCGGGCGGCGGGGGCAGGTCGTCATCATAGGTTCCGCCCCCTCCGGACCAGGCGGGGAGGTAGTATTTGGCCACGCGCCACGGCTTCAGGCCCTCGGCGAAATGCTCCGGATAGGCGGTCTCGTCGGCAGCGAGGCGGATGGCGGTCTCGGCGGCGCGCGTCATGGCGCGGTGGTGGCCATGCTGGCCGGGAACGTCGAGAAATGTCGGGATGACGATATCGGGCCGCTCCCTGCGGTAGGCACGCACCAGTCGCTCGACGATGCGCTCCTCGCCCCAACGGGCGAAGGTGGCGTCGCCGTCCTTGGAAAAGCCGAAATCATGCACCGGGTCGTCCGGCCCGTGACCGAGCCAGTGGATGTCGGCATCGAGCGCGCGGGCGGCTTCCTCCATCTCGCGCGTTCGAAGCACGCCGAGCGCGCCGAGCCGTTCCGGCCCGAGCACGTTCTGCCCGCCTTCGCCGCGCGTCGAGCACGCAACCACGATCCGTATGCCGAGCCCGAAACGGAAAAAGGCGAGCATGCCGGACTGTTCGTCATCCGGATGCGCGCCCGTGTTCATCATCGTCACCGGCGATTTCAGCCGGGAGAGCGCCCTGTGCAGGCGTACGAGCGAAGATGAGGCCATTTCCTGTTCAATGCGCTGGCGCGGCGTAAGCATGTCGTTCCCCGTTGTTCTGTTTGTCAGGCCACCTGCCGGGCGGGCGGCAATGTCTCGAGTTTCGGCGTCAGGATCTCGAAAAGCGGCAGGGCGGCGGCGCCAAGGGCGGCCGTATACTGCCCGGTCTGTCCGCGCATGACGCGCGGCTGCGCGCGGTTCGAGCGGGCGGCGACCGATGGCGGCAGCGCCGGCATGCGGACAATCAGCGCGTCCATGACGGCGTCCGAAAACGCGCCGCTCAGGATGATGGTTTCCGGATCGAAGATGTTTTCAAGCAGACCGATGACGGTGGAAAGATGCGCCGCCGCTTCCGCGATCCAGGCTTCCACCACTGGATCTTCGTTTTTAAAAAGCGATTCAATTTCAGATATTTGGGGGCGTTCTCTGTCACAGGCATCGAAACGTTCATGCAGCGCATGAAGTGAGGCGTAGCGTTCCAGGCAGCCGTGCTGGCCGCACGGGCATGGCCTGCCCGAAGGCACGACCGGCACATGGCCGATTTCGCCGGCATTGCCGAAAGCGCCGCGATAGGGCGCGCCGTCCTGAATCATGCCAAGACCGATGCCGGTGCCGAAATAGAGCATGCAGAAATGCTGGGTCGCGTGGCCGGCGCCGAACAGCCGTTCGGCAACGGCGGCCGCGGCGGCATCGTTTTCCAGCGTCACATCAATGCCGCAGGCGGTCTCCAGCGCCGCCTTGACGTCGATGCCGTTCCAGCCGGGAAGGGTGGTCGGACCGACAAAACTCATGCCCTCGATGCCGAACGGGCCGGGCATGACCACGCCGACGCCGAGAAGCGGCGCCTCGACCGACCTGCGGGCGCGCTCCACCTCCAGCGCGAAGACGGGCAGGGTGCGCTCCGGCGTGGTGCCGTTAAGGGGAACGATGCGCTTGTAGCGGAGCACGCCGGTCAGATCGAGCACGGTCACGACCATCTGGTCGGTCGCGATCTCGACGCCGACGGTGGCAGCCCCTTCGGGGTTTACCGCAAACTGGATCGGCGGCTGGCCACGTCCCGTGCGCCGCCTGCCGGTCGCCATCAGCAGGTTTTCACCAACGAGATCGTCGACGATATTGGCAACGGCCTGCGCCGTCAGATGCGTGTGCCGCGCGATCTCCATGCGTCCCAGCATGCCGTGCTGGCGCACCAGATCGAGAACCACGCGTCGGTTGTGTTCCCTGTTGCGTTCCGGATTGTTGCCGATGGCCGAAGGCGCGCGTGTCTTCTCGTTCATGTCCGTTCGCTTTCCGATGGTCTCAGTCTGGGGCCGGTCCCTTCTATCGTCAATATAATAATTCAACTAGATTATCTTATTGACAAAATCCCGATGTCACGCGACCGTATTGAAGAGGCACCGGCAAAAGGTGCCCGGAGGCGCATGGCGCCGGAACAAAAGCGAACAGTGGGCCGACGCTTTGGGCGGGCGGCCTTTCGGGAACAAGAAAAGCCCCGGACGCGGCGGGACGCCGCACATGGGGAAGTGGAGATTTCAATGCGCAAGGCACTTCTGCTCGCCGGCCTGATGTCCGGCATCAGCATGGTCTCGGTCAATCCGGCAAATGCCGTCGAGATCGAATACTGGCAGTATATCTACGAGACCCGCGTCAACGCGATGGACCAGCTGATCGAGAATTTCGAGGCGGCCAATCCGGATATCACCGTCAAGCAGGTGACCTTTCCCTATGCGGACTACCAGACCCGCATTGTCGCCGCCAACATGGCCGGCAAGGGCCCGGACGTGATGCAACTCTTCTATGGCTGGCTGGACAAGTTCGTCGCCGGCGGTCTCCTGCAGCCGCTGCCGCAGGATGCGTTTCCGCATGATGAGATCGAGAGTGAATTCTTCCCGATCGTAACCGCGATGAAGCGCGACGGCGAATATTACGGCCTGCCGACGGCGGTGCGCTCGCTGGCGCTGTTCTACAACAAGAAGCTTTTCGAGGAGAACGGCCTCGATCCGGAAAACCCGCCGCAGACGCTGGATGAACTGGTTGCCGCCGGCAAGGCGATCGCCAAGTTCGACGATGCCGGCAATATGGTGACCGAGGGCATGACGCTCGACATGGCCGGCCAGGACCACCAGTGGTGGCGCGAAGTGCTGGTGCGCCAGTTCGGCGGCGTGCCCTATGAGGACGACTATCGCAAGGTGACCTATGACAGCCCGGAAGGCACCGAGGCGCTTGAATTCTACACCGGCCTTCAGATGGACGAGAAAATCGGTCAGTCCGGCTTCATGGATGAAGGCCAGGCCGCTTTCCGCGCCGGCAAGGCAGGCATGACCATCGACGGCACCTTCCGTCTCGGCTCGTTCAGCCAGATCGAGGATTTCGACTGGGCCGTGACCGAGCTGCCGGCCAATGCCGACGGCATGCGCTCCAACTATTCGAGCTATTTCGCAAACGGCATCGGCGCCAAGGTCGAAGGCGAGGAGCTTGAGGCCGCGGAAAAATTCCTGACCTATCTGACCTCGCCGGAAGCCATGGGCATCTGGCTCGATGTGGTCGGCGAACTGCCGGCGCGGCGCGCCGTGGCGCTGACGGACGAGAACACGTCGAACCCGATCTACGGACCCTTCCTCAAGGGCCTCGACTATGCCCACACCACGCTGTTCGTGGACGAGGCCGCCCAGCGCCAGGTTGCCATCGACATGGTCAACCGGGTGATCCTGAACGGCCAGTCTCCTGCTGACAGCATCAAGGAGGCGGCCGAGGAAGAACAGGCCATCATCGACGACGCGATGTAAGCCGGAACGAGCCGATGTCTTTACAGGCTGAACACACCAAGGGGGCGGCCGCCGGCCGCCCCGAGGGCGGCGGCTTTGCCGACCGTTTCTCCATGCACACCAAGCGCCTCGTCTGGGTCTGGACCTTTCTGGCGCTGCCGGTGCTGTTTTACAGCGTCATCCGTTTCTACCCGACGCTCGACGCCTTCCGGCTGTCGCTGACGGACTGGAACCTGATGCGCCCGCCGAAATTCATCGGCTTCGAGAACTACGCCAAGCTCTTCGCCGATCCGGATTTCTGGCAGGTGTTCAAGAACACCTTCGCCTATCTGATCTTCGGCACGCCGATCTCGCTGGTTCTGTCCTTCACTATCGCCTTTTTTCTCGATCGCGTGCGCTTTGGCCACGGGTTTATCCGGGCGCTCTATTTCATGCCGTTCCTGACGACGGCGGCGGCCATGGCCTGGGTCTGGCGCTGGTTCTATCAGCCGGCCCCGATCGGCGTCATCAATGACGTGCTCTCCGCTCTC
>NZ_CFHTCS010000120.1:0-11596 GCF_984369615.1 Martelella sp.
GGCTTGCGCTCGTGGCCGAGGGCCGGCTTGACGGCACGCTGGTCAAGCCGAACTCCCACGACTGGGACCTGGCCGCGGCCGACATCATCCTTTCGCGCGCCGGAGCGACGCTTCTCGATGACAGGGGCAAAGCGCTTTTCTATAACCGTCCGGGCGTGCGTCACGGTACGCTCTTTGCCGGCAACCGGGCGCTGGTCGACACGCTGTTGCGGCAATTCGGCCCGCCCGGACAATCTTGACAAGAGCAATCAAACCTTCGACACACTGGCCGGAGGAATTGAGGCAAACGAACAAGTGAGGCTCAACATGGCTGATACGGTTGAAAACAAGCAGTTGCTGCATCTCGTCTTCGGCGGCGAACTGGAAAACCTGAAAAGCATGAAATTCACCGATCTCGACGCGCTCGACATCGTGGGCATCTATCCGAATTACGCGAGCGCCCATGCGGCCTGGAAATCAAAGGCCCAGCAGACGGTCGACAACGCCCATATGCGTTATTTCATTGTTCATCTGCACCGCCTTCTCGATCCCGAAAGCTGATCCTCGCGAGCGGTTTCCTTTTTTTCGCCGCACGGACATGTTTTAGACGTTCTGCAGATTAGCGCATTCTATGTAAGTAGATTTCTGCGTTACTTTGCGTTTTTTGTTGAACGCAGCGGCAAAACGACATTTTTCGAAAATGTTGGCTTGGTCCGGATTCCCGCTTGGTGGTATTTCTAGGAACAGGTGATTCGCGTTTTGGTAGCGGTGCGGCTGCCTGTCCTTAGGTTTCAGAACGGGGATGCGGACGAAGGTATGAAAACTGGTTCATCAGTTTGGCTCGCCAATAACGGGTACCGGCTCGGTGGTGTTCTCGGCTATCCTCTATTGTGGGCGATACTTCAGTATCGCAAGCACAAGGGCAAGGAAGAACGCGGTCGCCTCGGCGAACGTTTCGGGCGGTCCGGGCGCATCCGTCCGGACGGACCGCTGGTCTGGGTCCATGCCGCAAGCGTCGGCGAAACGCTTGCCGTGACGCAGCTGATCGAAGAGATCAGGGGCTGCGGTCTCTCCATTCTCCTGACGACGGGAACCGTCACTTCGGCCAGGCTCGCCGCGGAGCGTTTCGGCGATGACGTGATCCACCAATATGTGCCGATCGACGCAATCCCGGCCGTCTCCCGGTTTCTCGATTACTGGCGGCCGGATCTGGCCGTAAACGTGGAAACGGAGGTCTGGCCGGTCACGATCGGCGAGCTTGCCCGCCGCAAGATTGCGCAGATCATCGTCAACGGCCGGATTTCCGATCGCTCCTTCGAACGCTGGATGCATCGCCGGGAACTGGCGCGCAGCCTGTTCTCGCGCTTTTCCTTGGTCATGGCCCAGACCGGCCTCGACGCCGAACGGTTTTCCGATCTCGGCGCCCTGCATGTCACGGTGACCGGAAACCTGAAGGTTGATCGCGATGCGCCGCCGGCTGATGACCATCTTGTCCGGACCTTGCGCGAGGCGATCGGCGAGCGGCCCGTCTGGGCCGCGATTTCGACCTTTGACGGCGAGGAGAAGATCGCCGCCGACGTGCATGTGGCGCTGCGCGGCAAGCATCGCGGCCTCCTGACCGTGATCGTGCCGCGCCATCCCGATCGCGGCGATGTGCTGGCGGGGCTCTTTGCCGCGAAGGGGCTGAATGTCTGCCGTCGTTCGCTCGGCGAAATACCGGTGGAAGAGACGGATATTCTTCTGGGCGACACGATGGGGGATATGGGCCTCTACCTGCGCCTCACCGAAATCGCTTTCGTCGGCCGTTCGCTGGTTGCCAAGGGCGGGCAGAACCCGCTGGAGCCGGCCATGCTCGGCGTGGCGGTGATCACCGGCCCCTATATCGACAATTTCCGCGACACCTACAGGCAGCTTCGCCAGCGCGGCGCGGTGCGCACCGTCGAAGGGCCGGAAGCGCTGATGCAGTCGGTCGATTTTCTCTTAAGCGACCGGGATGCGCGCGGCCTGATGATTTCGGCCGGCTATGCCGGCGTCCGGGACATGCGCGGCGCGCTGATCAAGACGATGAAGGGGATGGAGCGCTTTCTGGCGCCCCTGCGGCTGGAGGCCCGGTTCTTCGCCCGGCCGCGGCCCGTTCCTGAAAAGAAGCGCACCGTCAATATCAAGGACAAGATTGCGAGCCAGGATCTGCGCAAGGCTCTTCGCTGAAGGCGCGCCCTTTCCTCTTGTCGTCAAACGGGGGCGGCCTTTTTCGCATGAAGACGACAATCCATGCATTCTGGTGGCGGAAGGGCCACGTGCTGAGCTTCGTTCTCTGGCCGTTCTCGCGCCTTTACGGGGCCATTGCCGGCCGTCGCATGCGGCGGGCGAAAGGGGCAAGCGTTTCCGTTCCGGTCCTGTGCGTGGGCAATTTCACCGTTGGCGGAACAGGGAAGACGCCGGTCGCGGAAGCGCTGGCGAAGGCGGCCATTGCCGCGGGTCGAAAGCCCGGTTTCGTGTTGCGGGGCTACGGCGCGAAGGTAACCTCGGCGCGTCTGGTGGATCCCGAACGGCATACCCATGCCGATGTGGGCGACGAGGCGCTGATGCTGTCGCGCACCGCGCCTGCGGCCGTTTCTCCGGCGCGCGTTGATGCGGCGGAGCTCTTGGTGAGTGAGGGCGTTGACTTCATCATCATGGATGACGGGTTGCAGAGCGGCAGGCTGAGGCCCGACTTCACGGTCGCCGTGGTGGATGCCAGGCGCGGCTTTGGCAACGGCCTGTGCCTGCCGGCGGGGCCTTTGAGAGCGCCGCTTGCCGCCCAGTTTCCGAAAGCCGATGTCGTTCTCCTCAACGGCGAGGGACCAGGCGCGGCGGATGTCGCCGCCGTTGCGCGGCAGGCGCATGTGCCGGTCGAGCGTTTCAGCCAGAAGCCGGCGGGCGATGAGGCTGACCGGCTCGCTGGCCGCCATGTGCTCGCCTATGCCGGGATCGGCGACCCCGACAAGTTCTTCGATACGCTTGAAGGGCTTGGCGCGATCGTTGCCGAACGCGTGCGGCTTGCCGACCATGAAGCGATCACGCCGGCGCGGGCCCGCAATCTTGTTGCCCGGGCAAATGCCGACGCGCTTTCGCCGGTCACGACCGCCAAGGATATGGCGCGGCTTTCCGGCGCGACGGACAGCGACCTTGCAGCCCTGCGCGCGCTGAGCGCGGTTCTGGAGATCACCGCTGTTTTCGAGGACCCGTTGATGCCCGATTGCCTCGTATCGGCCGCTGCCGATGCTTTCAAGCGGCGGGACGGCAGGTCAGCCTGATCGAGCTGAGCGGATGCCGCCGGGCCTCCGGTTCGATTTGGTGTGGGCAAATGACGTCGATTGTCGTATTCTCGGCCTGTGCCGAGAGAGAAAGAATATCGGTAGGGTGCCATGAGGATATTGTCTGGCGATGTGCGCCCCGCGAAAGCGGACGATGCGGAAAAGATCGCAAACGTGCACTGGCGCGCCTGGCAGCATACCTATGCGGGCATTATTCCCCATGCCGTTCTTCAGAGGATGATCACCGAGCGCAATCTTTCCTGGTGGCGGCGGGCGATCGCCAGCGAGGAAACGCTTCTGGTGCTCGCTGTCGAGGGCGAGCCGGTGGGCTATGCCAGCGTCGGCCTCAACCGGGTGAAGACCTTGCCGCAGGAAGGCGAGATCTACGAGATCTATCTTCTGCCCGAATATCAGGGGCTCGGCTTTGGCCGCGAACTGTTCGAGGCGGCGCGCCGGCTGCTGAACTCGCTCGGCTGCAAGGGCACGATCTGCTGGGCGATCGACACGCTCGACCAGGCCGCCCTCTTCTTCAGCGGGCTCGGCGGCAAGCCTCTCGCCTTCGCCGAGGAGCACTATGGCGACCGGCTGATCGGCAGGATTTCCTACGCCTGGGACTGACTGTCGTGGCCTGCGGCACACGCCGACCGGGAAATTAACGGAAGTCATTTCGCGTTATTGCTTTGTCCGTCCAATTTGATTATCCAAGTCGCGATATTTTCCCTGTTTGGAGGCACCTATGCGTATTGAAGCGATTTCCATCGGCAAGAACCCGCCGGACGATATCAACGTTATTGTCGAAGTGCCGATGGGCGGCCAGCCGATCAAGTACGAAATGGACAAGGATGCCGGCGTTCTGGTCGTCGACCGCTTCCTCTATACGCCGATGATGTATCCCGGCAATTACGGCTTCGTGCCCCACACGCTTTCCGATGACGGCGACCCGATCGACGTGCTGATCTGCAATTTTCGGCCGCTGATGCCCGGTTGCGTGATCAATGTCCGCCCGATCGGCGTGATGATGATGGAAGACAATTCCGGCAAGGACGAAAAGATCATCGCCGTCCCCTCGCAGGATGTCAGCGCCCGCTTCGACAAGGTCCAGAATTTCACCGACATTCCGGAAATCCAGCTGAAACAGGTCGAGCACTTCTTCGAGCACTACAAGGATCTGGAACCCGGCAAATGGGTCAAGATCTTCGGCTGGCACGATGTCAACGAAGCCAAGAAGCTGATCGTCGAGGCGATCGAACGCGCCAAACAGAAGGGCTGAGGCTTTTCACGTTCCGCGTCTTCGGTTTGATGCGCGCAACGACGACGCCGGGTCTCGAGAGCCCGGCGTTTTCAGTTTTATCAAGACAGACGACCGGCTCGCGCAGGCAAACCGGGCGACCGGCAGACCGCTGCGAAGCTCCCGAGCGCTCAGTAAAACTGCGGGATCAGGCCGGTCACGATCAGGCGCTGCAGGAAGAACACGATCAACAGGACGATCACCGGGGAAATGTCGATTCCGCCCAGGTTGGGCAGGAAATTGCGGATCGGTCGATAGACCGGCTCGGTGATGGCATAGAGCGCGCGGCCGATCGAATTGATGAATTCGCTGCGCGCATTGATGATGTTGAATGCATAAAGCCAGGAGAATATGGCGCTGGCGATGATCACCCACTTATAGATTTCAAGTGCGTAATAAACCGTCTCGAGTAGCGCGATCATTGAAAACTCCCGTTTTTTCCTTGCAAACATTTAGACATTCAAATCTAAACGGGCAAGGGGCCTCTGGTCTTCGACGGTTGAGATCGTTCGAAAATCCGGAACAGTCTCGCTATTCGTTTTCCGGAAAGCCTTGTCCAGATGATAAACTCGGAGACCGGCGCCCGCTTCGACGCCTTTCGACACCGAAGCTACGCCCTTTACTTCTTCTCGCGCTTCCTCGGCACCTTTGCCGTCCAGATCGTCTCCGTCGCAGTTGGCTGGCAGATGTATGACGAGACCGGAAACGCTTTCTATCTCGGCCTGATCGGGCTTTTCCAGTTCCTGCCCTCGCTGCTTCTGACGCTGGTGACCGGCACGGTCGCCGACCGTTACAACCGACGGATGATCGCGGCGATCTGCTTTGCCGTCGCGACTGCGTGCGCCGCCGCCCTGCTGACGATCACGGCGCTCGGGCTTTTCTCGCCCTGGCCGGTCTTCGCGCTTCTCGCCGTTTTCGGCACGGAGCGGGCTTTCTCCGGACCGGCGCTGCAATCCCTGGCGCCGAACCTGGTGCCGGAAAAGGACCTTGCCAACGCGATTGCGTGGAATTCCTCGTCCTGGCAGATTGCCTCCATCGTCGGGCCGGTTGCCGGCGGCCTGCTTTACGGCGGCGGCGCGGTGCTGGCCTATTCCACCGCCCTTGCGCTTTTCGCTGGCGCGACCGTGCTGATGCTGATGGTGCCGAAACCTGCGAACCGGCGTCCGCAAAGCGCCGTCTCGTTTGAAAGCATCCTCGCCGGCTTCCGCTTCATCACCACCGAGAAGGTCGTGCTCGGCGCGATCTCGCTCGACCTGTTCGTGGTGCTTCTCGGCGGCGCCGTGGCGCTGATGCCGGTCTTTGCGCGCGATGTTCTCGATCTCGGTCCCTGGGGGCTCGGCCTTCTGCGCGCCGCGCCCGGCGTTGGCGGCGTGCTCGTCGCGCTGGTTCTGGCAAGCGTGCCGATCCGCCACCATGCCGGCTACTACATGTTCGCGGGCGTCGCCCTGTTCGGCCTGTCAACGATCGTCTTCGGTGTTTCCGCCAGCCCGTGGATTTCGATTGCGGCGCTTGCGGTGATGGGCGGCGCGGACATGATTTCGGTCTATGTGCGCGAAACCCTGATCGCTTTGTGGACGCCGGACGAATTGCGCGGTCGGGTCAATGCCGTGAACATGGTGTTCGTCGGCGCCTCCAACGAACTCGGCGAGTTCCGCGCCGGCACCATGGCCCATGTCATCGGCGCGGTCCCCGCCGTCATCTTCGGCGGCGTCGGGTCGCTGGCCGTCGCCGGCATCTGGGCGATGAAATTCACCAAGCTGCGCAATGTCGACAGTCTGGAAACGCCCGACCATCTCGTCGGGCGATAGGGCCCGCTCAGCCGGCTTCCTCGAAGACGATGTCGAGGAAATTGTCGAGCCAGGCTTTCAGGGCGCGGTCATGCAGCATGCGGCCTTCCAGATGCGCGCTGCCCGGCTGCGCTTTCGGCAGGGTGAAACGGCTTGCGCCGCGCACCACCCAGCTCTGCATCATCATCCGCGTCAGCTCGGCGTGAAACTGCACGCCGTAAGCCTTCTTGCCGTAACGATAGGCCTGGTTGGGGTAAAGGTCGCCGCGCGCCAGAAGCTCGGCCCCATGCGGCAGATCGAAACCCTCCCGGTGGAACTGGTAGACCATGGAGGGCCATTTCATCAGCATCCGGCCATTGTTGGTGGCCTCGATCGGATACCAGCCGATCTCCACCGAGCCGTCATGATTGCCGTAGACCTTCGCGCCCAGTTGTCGGGCCAGCATCTGCGCGCCGAGGCAGATGCCGAGGAAGGGGCGATCTTCCTTGAGCGGAACATCAAGCCAGTCGATCTCGCGGCGGACATAGTCCTCATTGTCGTTGGCGCTCATCGGGCCGCCGAAAACGACGGCGCCGGAGTGGTTTTCGAGCGTTGAAGGCAGGGTGTCGCCGAGGGCAGGGCGTCGAATGTCAAGGGGGAAGCGCTTCTGCATGAGCAACTGGCCGACCCGCCCGGGCGTCGAACGTTCCTGATGCAGGATGATCAGGACCGGTTTCTTTCTGTCATTCATCGCTTTCGCTATCTTTCTCGTCCGCAATCTTCGCCCTTTTCAGCGCCGCTTGCCGTTCCAGCACACGGTCGCGTCCGGAAACGCCGACCAGTTCGGCAATCCGCCAGACCACATTGTCTTCCATCTCGGTGCGGTTGCCATCGGCATAGGCGATGTCCCAGAGCAGCCCGATCAGCCGGATGCGCTGGTCTTCATCGAGATGCCGTTTCACATCGGAGGTGAAGCGGTAGAAGTCGACGGCCTCGCTGCCGGCCTCTTCGCCGGCCGTAATCAGGTCCTCCAGCCCCGCGCCATGCAGGCCGTACTGGCTTTCCATCAGTTCGCGCAGGCGCTTCTGCTCGCTCTCGCTCACCACGCCGTCGGCTTCCATCACCTGATAGCAGAGCGCAACGACGGCGACGCGGGCATCATTCGGCCGGGTGCTTTCATCCGCGCCGTCATTGGTGATGTCCTGGAGAAACCGGCTGATTTTTTCGAACATGCGGGAAGTGCCTTGCTGGTGAGTCTGAAAACATCATGGCGCGCTGGCGCTCTTCCGCCAATAGGCCAATAGCACCCGCGCAGTCAAATTACGGTTATGACAATTGCCAGGACGGTCGGTCAGAAAAATCTGCGTTTTTTCGCCGGCGGCGGATCGTCGTCTTCACCGTCGTCAATGCCCGGATCATCCGGCGTGCGTCCACCGAAGGGCGAGAGACCCGCTTTCCTGTCGGCCTCGTCTTCCTCCTCCGGACCGCTTTCGGCGGGGCGGGGCGGCGCGTACGCGTCCTCGGCCGGCTTGTCGGTGGACACGGGATCCGCATGCGCGGCCTTCCGGTCGCCCTCCGGCTCGCCATTCGCCTTTATGCCATCGGCAGGCGCTTCGCGCGCCGTCTCGGAGGCTTCGCGCTGTTCGCGTGCCTCCTCCTCTGCGCTTCGGGCAGGGGTGCGGGCAACTTTTTCTTCTGTCTCGGCGATATGCGCGGCCTCGGTGACGGCGGCCGGCGCGGCGGCAGCCGCATCGATCACCGTCGGGGCTTCCGGCTTGTCACCGGTCGGGCCCTTCGGGGCATCGCTTGCCATGGCCTCGGCTTCCGCTTCCGCGGCGTCATCGAAGATCGGGGCATCTTCGGCGGGCTTTTCGTCATCCGCCTTCGCGCCGCCGACGGGCGGCAGGCTCCTGAGCGCCTCGTCCAGACGGGTCGCCGAGCCTTCCTCGACCGGCCCCTCGATCGCGCCATAGGGCACTTTCCACTCGAAGGCGTCGATCTTGCCGGTCGCCGGCGAGAAGGGGCGCCAGTATTCGGACACCAGTCCGTCGGCGACCCAGGTCGGGTCGCGCTCGGCGCGCAGCGCCTGCGCCATCCAGTGGCGCACGCGGCCCTGGTCTCCGGTCTCCGCTTCCTCGATATCGGCGAGCAGGAGGAAGGCGCTTTCGCGCGACTGCATGCGGGCGGCGGCCTCTGCCTTGGTGCGCGCCTTGTCGAATTCGCGCGCATCGAGCGCCGCCCGGGCGACCACCATAAGCGAAACCGGATTGTTGGGCTTCAGACCCTCCAGCTTCTCGGCCCGCCGCAGTCGGTCTACCGCGGTGTCGCCGCCGCGCGCCCGCACATAGAGCGCGCCGGTCTGCGGGTGCGGCTCCTTCTTCCAGACCATTTCCAGCACGCCGGCGGATTTTCTCAGATTGCCCTGCGCCAGATAGGCCTTGGCGGCAATAATCGCGGCCGGATGAAAATCATCGCGCAGCTTCAGCGCCTGAAGCGCGTCGGCGGCTGCGCCCTTGGTGTCGGTGTCCAGTTTGCTTTCCGCCCGCGCCGTGAGCAGCACCGCTTTCAGGCGGGCGGAATCCTGCTTGTCGGTCACCCTGGCGGAACGCTGCTGGTCGAGCAGGCGGATGGCATCGTCCCAGCGGCCCTGGCGGGTGCGGGCCTCGAGCGTCGCCTTGGCGGCCCAGGCGAGATAGGGCGCCTTGTCGGCGGCGCGCTCGGCATATTGCTGGGCGGCTTCTTCCGCGCCGACGCGCTTGGCCTCAAGGTAAAGCCCGCGCAGGCCAAGTTCCTGCGTTTCCGGGTCTTCGGCCATGGTCTCGAACAGCCGGCGGGCCTTGTCGTGATTGCCCTCGATCAGCGCCACCTGCGCATCCAGCACATGAATGAGCGGTTCCTGGTCGACGCTGAGCAGCGCGTGGGCGCGCGTGCTCATCTTGCGCGCCATCACCAGATTGCCGGATCCCGCGGCGATCAGCCCGGTGGAGATTGCCTGATAGCCGCGGTCGCGCTTGCGGGCGCGGAAATAGCGGCGAACGCTGTTGGGTGACGTCCAGAGCGCGCTCACCAGCCACCAGACCACCATGACGACGAAAATCAGCGCGATCAGCAGCGCCAGCGCCGTGGTCAGCGGCGTCTGGAACAATTGTCCCTGCCAGGTCAGCGTCAGTTCGCCGGGACGGTCCGCGAACCAGGAAAAGCCGAGCGCGAAGGCGAGAACGACGAGCGCGAAGATGAGCAGCCTGATCATGTCGTTCCTTCCTTAGTTGGCCGGGGCCGTCGCGGCGCCCGCAACCGGCGCGCCGGCGGTGCTGGAAAGTGCGCCGGACAGCGCTTCCGAGACCAGGTCATCGGCCTTGATGCGGGCGGATAGCGATTGTTCGAAATCCGCGGAAACGGCCCTGGCGTCTTCGGGAAGCGATTGCCATTCCTGCTCGGCCTGTTTCAGCTTGCCTGCTTTGAGGTCGTTCTCGATGCGCGCGACGATCGCCGGCACGCCGTCGCCCTGGACATCACCGACGGGTCGTACATTGACGAGGCCCTTGGCGCTGTCGACGAGACGGTTGAAGATACCGGTATCAGGTGGTGGCTGGTCGGCGGCCTCGATGATGTCGTTGGCAAGCGACGAAAACTGTTCGGTCAGGGCCTCGCGCGTCGGCACGCCGTCTTGCGCCAGTGATTGCAGCGCGGATAGGTCGGCATTCTGAGGCGCGACCTGGGCATAGGTGGAGAGTTCGGCGGCGAAATCATCGCCCCGGTCAATGGCCGATTTCAGACCGGCGGCCGCGATCGCGCGGGCAACGGCAAGATCCTTTCCGGGCGTGTTCACCTTCTGCTCAAGCGCCGAAAGTTTCTGCTGCATGGTCTGCCGGTCGGAACTGACCGCGCTTTTCAGACTGTCATTTTCCTGGGCAAGCGACTGCAGTTGGCTGGCATCCGACTGAACCGTCTTCTGCAGCTCGGCCACCTGGCTTTGAAGGGCGGAAAGGCCGTCGCCGCCATTGCCGGAGAGGCTTTCAACACGTGTTTTCAAGGCAGAAAGATCGGAACGGAGCGTGTTGACGGCGCCCGACTGGTCGCCGGATTTGAGCGCGGCAACCTCTTGCCGGAGCGCGGAAAATTCCTCCTGCAGCCTTGCCGAAGCGCTGGTCTGGCCGAAAACGCCGGAATAGAAAAGCGCGGCGGCCCCCGCCAGTGCGATCATGCCCCCGGCAAGCCCTGCCGCAAGCAGAGGCCCTGCGCCGGGCCCGCGCCTATTGTCTTCCGGCGGTTCATCGTTTTTCGGCGGCGGCGGCGCGCTGCCGTCACCCGGCGCTGTTCCGGCGTTCTTGTCGCCGGCTGTCGCCTCGTCCGTCTCGCTTTCCGTTTCGGCCGGCGTCTCGTCGGCGCCGTGTTCCTCATGGCGCTTGATCGCGGCCGCCACATCGGCCATTGCGGTCTTGACGGCAGCGTCATTTTCCTCAGGCGCAGCGGGTGGGGTCGCGGGCTCGCGGCCGGTATCGTCCGCCGGCGTCATGGTATTCTCCTCGCGTTTATCGTTCTTCGGGGGCTGTGACGGCGTGTCCGAAACCATGGTTACCTCTTTTGCGCTTCATGCCGCTAAGTTAGAGGGCGCGCGCTGTTTAGAAAAGGTCTTTGTGGGCTTGTTGTTCCCGGCAAAAGGTCGAACGCGGCAAAACGCCGTCAATTCAGAAGCGCGAGCAGGCCTTCCTCGTCTGGCGCCCCGCCAATCCTGACCGAGGCGGAGAGGCAAGCGGGAACCGATGCCGCCACCTTGGCGCTGAGACAGAGGAAAAGCGGGTTCAGCCCGTACTCCGCAAGCAATTGCGGCGGGGCCAGCGCAAAGAAGCGCGCGGCCGCGGCCGCCGAGTAAAACAGCACGGCTTGAGGCCTTGCAGCCTCCAGGATGGCTACGACCGGCAGATCGGCGACCGGCCGCATCGCATAGGCCGTCACGGTTTCGAAAGCCAGGTCGAGCCGTCGAAGCGCTGCCTCGAAAAAGGGCGCGCGCGGATCGCCGGCGAGATAAAGCAGCGGGCCATCGCCTGGGGGCGGGAAGGCGGCGATGGTCTCGGCCAGACGCTCACCGTCGCCGCCGCCATCGATGACGCGGGTGAAGCCTGCGGCGCGCGCGGCCCTTGCCGTCTTGTCGCCGACGGCGAAAAGCGGCCGATCCCGCATGTCGGCCGCATCGCGACCCGCATCGATTTTTTGAAGCGCCTCGGCGCTGGTGAGACGGCCCGTGGGTTACTCTCATCGCTGCTGTT
>NZ_CFHTCS010000121.1:0-11577 GCF_984369615.1 Martelella sp.
TTCCGAAGGAAGCCTTGCCGGCGAGAAGGTGCTGCTGATCAAGCCACAAACCTTCATGAACCTTTCCGGCGAGAGCGTGGGCGAAGCGCTGCGCTTCTACAAGCTCTCCGTCTCGGATCTGCTGGTGATTTATGATGAGCTTGACCTGATCCCCGGAAAGGCAAGGATCAAGACCGGCGGCGGCTCCGGCGGACATAACGGCATCAAGTCGATCGACGCCCATTGCGGCAAGGATTACCGGCGCCTGCGTCTCGGCATCGGCCACCCGGGCGACAAGGCCCGCGTGCATGGCCACGTGCTCGGCAATTTCGCCAAGGCGGACAGCGAATGGCTGGAGCCCTTGCTGGAGGGCATTGCAAAAAACGCCGATCTTCTGGTGCGCGGCGAGGATTCGCTGTTCATGAACAGAATCGCGACCGGCGGAGCAGCAGCGCCGGAAAAACCCGCGCCCAAGCCCGCCAAGGCACAATCGCATATCCACAAGGCTCGCCAGCGCGGACAGCAGACAATGCCCGAGAGCGGCCCCATGGCCGACATGCTGAAGAAAATGTTCGGCCAGAAGAAGGACTGACGCACGGGCCCGGGCGGCTCAGTTCTCCGGCTCGGTGATGAACATCAGCGGAAAACCGGCCTGCTTCGCCAGATCGATGGCTTCCTTGGCCTTGGTCTCGGCAATATCACGGCTGTAGACCGCGACCACGCACTTGCCTTTCTGGTGGGCCGTCATCATCACATTGTAGCCCTGTTCCTCGCTCATGCGGAAAACCGCCTTGAGGATGACCAGCACGAATTCGCGCGGGGTGAAGTCGTCATTGACGAGAATGACCTTGTAGAGGCGGGGCTTGGCCACCTTCAACCTGGTCGCAGTCTTGCGTTTCGTATCGGAGCCCGTGTCGCTCATGGCCGACCCGTTCCTTCTTTCCAACGTTCGAATATGAAGAATGTGCGGCCGGCGCCCGAGCGCACGCTTACCGTCAGAAACTGACAAACCGCAATAGCCCTATCTTGCGCCCTCGACCCGTTTTTCGCAAGTCCGGCCGCGAGAAAAGCGCCTCCTCGGCGATGAGGCCTTGACCTCTGCCGCCTTCATCGCCCATAGCCACGGGCCAGGAAACGAATTTTTAAGCAGGATATCCCCATGGGCTTCAAATGCGGAATTGTCGGCCTGCCCAATGTCGGCAAGTCGACCCTCTTCAACGCGCTGACCAAGACCGCCGCAGCTCAGGCCGCCAATTATCCCTTCTGCACGATCGAGCCCAATACCGGCGAGGTCGCCGTGCCCGACCCGCGCATGGCGGAACTCGCGAAGATTGCCGGCTCGAAGGAAATCATTCCGACACGCATTTCCTTCGTGGATATCGCAGGCCTCGTGCGCGGCGCCTCCAAGGGCGAGGGCCTCGGCAACCAGTTTCTCGCCAATATCCGCGAGGTTGACGCCGTGGTCCATGTGCTGCGCTGCTTCGAGGATGACGACATCACCCATGTCGAGGGGCGGATCGACCCGGTGGCTGATGCCGATACGATCGAGACAGAGCTGATGCTCGCCGACCTTGAAAGCCTGGAGCGCCGCGTCGACCAGACCCGCAAGCGCGCCACGGGCAAGGACAAGGAGGCGCAGACCCTGCTGCCGGTCATGGAAGCCTCGCTGAAACTGCTTCAGGACGGCAAGCCGGTGCGCTCGCTGCTGAACGAGCTCGATGCGGAAGACATCAAGATCCTCAAGGGGCTGAACCTTCTGACCTCGAAGCCGGTGCTCTATGTCTGCAATGTCGCCGAGGGCGACGCGGCCAAGGGCAATGCCGAGACCGAGAAGGTCGCGGCCATGGCTGCCGAACAGTCCGCCGGAACGGTCATCATCTCCGCGGCCATCGAGGCGGAAGTCGCCCAGCTCGATGCCGAGGAAGCGGAGATGTTCCTCTCCGAAATGGGCCTTGAGGAAGCAGGCCTCGACCGGCTGATCCGGGCGGGCTACGAGCTTCTGGACCTGATCACCTATTTCACCGTCGGCCCGAAGGAGACGCGCGCCTGGACCATCCGCCGCGGCACCAAGGCGCCTGCGGCGGCCGGCGTGATCCACACCGACTTCGAACGCGGCTTCATCCGCGCCTTCACCATCGCCTATGACGACTTCATCGCCTTCAAGGGCGAGACCGGCGCCAAGGAAGCCGGCAAGGCCCGCGACGAAGGCAAGGAGTATGTCGTCCAGGACGGCGATGTCATCCACTTCCGGTTCAATACGTAGGCGAAAAGACATCAGGTCCATCGGGAAGGTCGGTCGCTCGCGAACCGGCCTTTCTTTTTCGCTTGAAGAGCGCGCGCCCCTGCCCCACCTATCTTCAACGATAGCAACAGCCGGGCGAACAGCACATGACCATCTACGATTTTTCAGCCAAGAGCATCGACGGCACGACCGTCGACCTTTCCGACTACAAGGGCCATGTGCTCCTGATCGTCAACACCGCGAGCCAATGCGGCTTCACGCCGCAATATGAAGGGCTGGAGGATCTTTACCGGAAATATCGCGAACAGGCCTTTTCCGTGCTCGGCTTTCCCTGCAACCAGTTCGGCGGACAGGAACCGGGGGATGAAGACGAGATCGACTATTTCTGCAAGACGCAGTTCGATATCGACTTTCCGATGTTCGCAAAGGTCGATGTCAACGGCGACGATGCCCATCCCCTGTTCAAATATCTGAAGAAGGAACGTCCGGGCCTTCTCGGATCCGGCATCATCAAGTGGAATTTCACGAAATTCCTGATCGGCCGCGATGGCGAGCCGATCAAGCGTTACGCCCCGACGGTCAAGCCCGAGGACATCCAGGACGACATCAACGACGCGCTGGCCGCTGCCAGGGCGTAAGGTCCTGCCGCGAAGGCCTCAGTGGCCTTCGTACTGCACCAGCGAGCGAACCTCGACGCCCATATCCTCAAGCTTTCTGCGGCCGGGCAGGTCCTTGAGATCAATGATGAAACAGGCCGAAACGATCTCGGCGCCGATCTGGCGCAAGAGCTTGACCGCGCCTTCGGCCGTGCCGCCGGTCGCAATCAGATCGTCGACCAGGATGACCTTTTCGCCGGGTTTGACGGCGTCGACATGCATCTCCATCTCGTCCTCGCCATATTCCAGCGAATAGGTCATGGAGACGGTCTTGTCGGGCAGCTTTCCCTTCTTGCGGATCGGCACGAAACCGGCCGAAAGCTGGTGCGCGAGGGCTCCGCCCAGAATGAAGCCCCGCGCCTCGATCCCGGCGATCTTGTCGATCTTCATGCCGACATAGGGCTGCACCAGTTCATCGACGGCGCGGCGAAAGGCGCGCGCATCGCCGAGAAGCGTGGTGATGTCGCGAAAGATGATGCCGGGCTTCGGATAATCCGGAATCGAGCGAATGGCTTTGAGCAATTCAGGATTGGCACTCATCTTCTGACGTCCTTCAATTGGTCTTTCTTCCAGGCGCGGCGCTCGGGCCGCCCATCAAAAAGGCGGCCGCGGCCGCCTTTCCTTGTTCACGTCCCGACACGAAAAATCAATCGTGCTTGCGGGCATAGACCGATTTTTTCGTGAGGAACACCAGAACCGCCATGATCACCAGGAACACCATGACCACGAGCCCCGTCTGCTTGCGCTCCTCAAGCTTCGGCTCCGCCGTCCACATCAGGAAGGCCGCGATGTCCCGCGAGTACTGATCCACCGTCTCCGGCGCGCCGTCATCATAGGAAACGATCCCGTCTGAAAGCGGCGGCGCCATGGCAAGCGCGGCGGCGTTGGCGAAATAGGGATTGTAATAGGTGCCGGCCGGAATTTCCGCGCCTTCCGGCGGCTCCTCATAACCGGTCAGAAGCGCGTGGATGTAGTCCGGTCCGCCCTCCTGATACTGGGTGAAGATGTCGAAGACGAAAGTCGGGAAACCCCGCGTTATGCCGCGGGCTTTCGCCATCAGCGACAGGTCCGGCGGCGCGGCGCCGTTGTTGGAGGCCGCCGCCTGCTCGGGATTTTCGAACGGCGCCGGGAAATAGTCCGAGGGAATGCCCGGCCGCATGTACATGTTGCCGTCATTGTCGGGTCCGGCCTCGATCTCGTATTCGGCGGCAAAGGCCTTCACCTGCTCTTCGGAATAGCCGAGATCGGAGAGCGTGCGGAAGGCCACCAGGTCGAGCGAGTGGCAGGCCGAGCAGACGTCCTTGTAGACCTTCAACCCGCGCTGCAGCTGGCCGCGGTCATAGGTGCCGAACGGACCGGCGAAGCTCCAGTCCATCTGCTCCGGATGTTCCAGCGGATAATGCGGCGTGCCGCCTTCCTCCCCGTCTTCCGCGGCGAGAGCCGTGGTGAGACAGAAGGGCGAAAGAAGCGCCGAGAACAGAACCGTGGCGATAAGCTTTTTCATGTTTTTTCCCCTCTCGCCACGCATCACGTCTTGCTCTCGGCCGGCTTCTTGCGCGCGGCCTCCTTTTCGAGGACCGCTTCGGTAATCGAATTCGGTATCCGGGTCGGTTTCTCGATCAGGCCGAGCACCGGCATCAGCACCAGGAAAAACGCGAAATAGAACAGCGTTCCAAGCTGCGACATGACCACGAACACGCCTTCCGCCGGTTGCGAACCGAGCCAGCCAAGCATGATCGCATTGGCAACGAACAGCCAGAAGAACAACTTGAACCACGGCCGGTAGGCGGCAGAGCGGACCTTTGACGTATCGAGCCAGGGCAGGAAGAACAGGATGATGATCGAACCGAACATCACCAGCACGCCGCCGAGCTTCGAGTCGATCGGGCCGACATCGAAGGTGATCGCCCGGAGCATCGCGTAGAAGGGCAGGTAATACCATTCCGGCACGATATGGGACGGCGTCTTCATCGAGTCGGCCGGAATGTAATTGTCCGGATGGCCGAGATAGTTCGGCATGTAGAAAATGAACCAGACATAGGCGATGAGGAAGATCGTCACGCCGAACGCGTCCTTCAGCGTCGCATAGGGCGTGAACGGCACGGTATCGCTCTTCTGCTTGACCTCGACGCCCGTCGGGTTGGTCTGGCCGGTTACATGCAGCGCCCAGATATGCAGCACGACGACGCCGGCGATCATGAAGGGCAGCAGGTAATGGAGCGCGAAAAAGCGCTGAAGCGTCGGTTCGCCGACGGCAAAGCCGCCCAGCAGAAGCTGCTGTATCCAGTCGCCGATCAACGGAAAGGCGGTGAAGAAGCCGGTGATCACGGTCGCGCCCCAGAACGACATCTGCCCCCATGGCAGGACGTAGCCCATGAAGCCGGTCGCCATCATCAGCAGGTAGATCACCACGCCGAGCATCCACAGGATCTCGCGCGGCGCCTTGTAGGAGCCATAATAAAGGCCGCGGGCGATATGCAGATAAACCGCGATGAAGAAGAATGACGCGCCGTTTGCATGCATGTAGCGCAGCATCCAGCCGTAGTTCACGTCGCGCATGATCTTCTCGACCGACAGGAAGGCGGCGGAAGTCGATGACGTGTAGTGCATGGCCAGGACGACGCCGGTCGCGATCTGCACCAGCAGCATGACCGACAGCATGGCGCCGAATGTATAGGCGTAGTTCAGATTGCGCGGCACGGGATAGGAAACGAAGCTGTCATACAGCATCCGGGGCAGCGGCAGGCGCGCATCCATCCATTTCGCCATGCCGTTCTTGGGCACATAGCTCGAGTGTCCACTCATGATTCAGTCTCTCCCCCTCAACCGATCCTGATCACAGTGTCGGACGTAAATGCGTATAGCGGTATGGCAAGGTTCTGCGGCGCGGGGCCTTTGCGGATCCGGCCCGCCGTGTCGTAGTGCGAGCCATGACAGGGACAGAACCACCCGCCGAAATCGCCGGCCTGGCCAAGCGGAATACAGCCGAGATGGGTGCAGGACCCGATCATGACGATCCAGTTCTCCTTGGCCTCTCCGGCGGAACGGTCGACATCGGTCGCCGGCGATCCTGCCGGAAGGTTCTCGTTGCGCGCCTCCGGGTCCTTGAGCTCGGAGAGCGGCACCTCCTTCGCCTCCTCGATCTCGCGTTCCGTGCGGTTGCGGATGAAAACCGGCTTGCCGCGCCATTTCACCGTCAACGACATTCCAGGCTCGAGACTGGATACGTCCACTTCGACGGTCGAAAGGGCCAGCGTCGAGGCATCCGGCCGCATCTGGTCGATGAACGGCCAGGCAACGGCGGCCGCGCCCACGGCAGCAGCCACGCCGGTTGTCAGATACAAAAAATCGCGCCGGGTCGGTTCGCCGGAATGATCCGTCGAAACAGTCTCGTCTTGCACCGCTATCCCTCCATCAGCTGATGCCGTTGCCTGCGGTGACGTCCCTCCTTCGCCGTAACGAAAGCGCCTGGGCAACGTTCATATGATCGCCAAGTTTTATGCATGATTATTCAGGATGTCCAGTGTTTGACCGATTTCAATCACAGGCAATGGTTATCGGAAAGGCACCAGGCGGAACCGGCCGGAAAATGCGCCCTCCTTGCCGGCGCGCCGAAACCGACCCGGCCCTATTCCTCCTCGGCAAGCTCCGGCAGAAAACCCCCGGACTGGCGGGCCCACAGCGACGCATAGAGGCCGCCCCTTTCGATCAGCGCCTCGTGTGTGCCCTGCTCCACGATCCGGCCCTTGTCCATGACGATCAGCCGGTCAAGCGCGGCGATCGTCGACAGGCGATGGGCGATGGCGAGCACCGTCTTGCCCTCCATCAGCTTCATCAGATTGGCCTGGATCGCGGCCTCCACCTCCGAATCAAGGGCCGATGTCGCCTCGTCGAGGACAAGGATCGGCGCGTCCTTCAGCATCACCCGCGAGATCGCGATGCGCTGGCGCTGGCCGCCGGACAATTTCACCCCGCGTTCGCCGACATAGGCATCAAGGCCCCGGCGTCCGCGCAAATCGGCAAGATCGGCGATAAAGCCGTCGGCTTCCGCCCGCTCGACGGCCTCCCAGAGCATGTCATCATCGGCGTTTTCATTGCCGAAACGGATATTGTCGCGGATCGGGCGATGAAGCAGGCCGGTATCCTGGGTCACCATGCCGATCTGGGCGCGCAGGCTCTCCTGGGTAACCTCGGCGACATCCTGCCCGTCGATCAGGATCCGCCCGCTGTCAACGTCATAGAAACGGAGCAGAAGGTTGACGAGCGTGGACTTGCCCGCGCCGGACCGGCCGACGATGCCGACCTTTTCGCCCGCCCGAATGTCAAGGACAAGATCGCGGATCACGCCCTTGCCGCCGTCATAGCCGAAGCTGACATGATCAAAGCGGATTTCTGGGCTGCGCATGACGAGCGGCACGGCATCCGGCTTGTCAACAAGGCCGATCGGCTGCGAAATCAGCTCGGCCGAGTTCTGGATCGTGCCGATGGCGCGCATGATGCCGTTCAGCTGCATCATCAACCGCCCGAGCAGCATGGACAATCGAAGCGACAGGCCGAGCGTGAAGGCGACGTCGCCCGAGGATATGTCGCTCGAGAACCACAAATGCACCGAAAGCGCCGCGATGGCGGTGATCATCACGCCCGACAACAGGCTGAGAGAGGCTCTCACGCCGGTGATCAGCCGCGTAAAGACCTGAACGCGCGCGATCAGGCGTTCGAAGCCGCCGCGCATATAGACGTCATTGCCTTCGTCGCTGCCGAAGAGCTTGAGCGTCAGGATATTGGAAAAGGAATCGACCATCCGGCCGGACATCATCGAATTGGCTTCGGCCAGTTCACGGGCATTCTCCCGGATGCGCGGCACGAAGAAGCGCGCCAGCACCGCGAAGATCGCGATCCACAGCGCGATCAGCGCCGCCAGCCGCCAATCAAGCGCGGCCACCAGCGCCATGGTCGATATCGCGTAGATCGCCATGAACCAGACGACCTGCAGAAGCGACGACATCAGATCGCCGATCGACTGGCCGGCCGCCGTCACCTTGGTCACGATCCGGCCGGCAAAATCATTCTGGAAAAAGTCGAGCGACTGACGTGCGACATAGCGATAGGACTGCCAGCGCACAAGATTATTGAAGCCGGGAACGATCGTCTGTTCCTCGATCAGCATCTGCAGCGTGGTAAGCCCCACCCGGACGACAACCATGGCAAAGGCCATACCGATGAGCGCCGGGCCGTGTTCGGCCATCAGTCCAGACCAGCCGGCTTCGCGCGACGTGCCGTCGAGTATGTCGATCAGCACGCCCATGAACCAGAAGGAAGCCGATTCCATGACCGCAACGCCGCCGCCGACGACGAGCATGGCAAAGAACGGCCATTTCGCCTGGCGCAGGAAGAACCAGAGAAAAGCAAACAGCTTCTCCGGCGGCTGCTCCGGCGCGCTGTCGGCCAGCGGGTCGATCCACCGCTCGAACAATGCTGCAATGCGCTGAAATATCATGACGGCAAGAGATACAGGGATTCGGCAGGCGCGCCAATGATCGTTTGATCAAAAGAGAGAGGCTCTCCATCTCCGGCGGAGAGCCGTCTGTTCGGCGCGGGTTTCGTCCCCGTGTTCCCGTGAATCAAAACCTCCTGCCAAAGCCGGAAGCTGCCGGCAGTTTCGGGCGGCGGCGACCGCCTTTTTGCGCTTCGGGGGGGAACTGAGGCAGCGAGAAGGCGTTTTTCCTGCATGAAACAAAGGAGAGTATCATGCTTTACTATGCCGCTGTCTTTCTGGTCATTGCCCTTGTTGCCGCCGCACTCGGCTTCGGCGGTATCGCCGGCGCATCCGCGGGTATCGCCCAGATTCTTTTCTTCCTCTTCCTCCTGTTCTTCGCCGTTGCGGTGATCGTCAACTTCGCGCGCAGCCGGTGAGGCCTCCTCCCGACCGGACTTCGAAGCGGGCCTTCTCCGGAAGGCCCGCTTTTCGTTTGTCGTCGCCTTATTCGGAAGCGGATACGAAAAAGGCAGCGGCGTCTCCGCCACTGCCTTCGTTTGGTCCGTCGCTTTCGCGATCAGTTCATGCGCGACATCCAGGTGTCGACGTCGCGTTCGGCCTCGTCACGTTCCTTGCCGTAACGCTCCTGAATCTTGCCGACGAGCTTTTCGCGATTGCCCGCGACGACGTCCAGGTCGTCATTGGTCAGCTTGCCCCACTGGGCCTGTGCCTCACCCGTAAACTGCTTCCAGTTGCCTTCGATACGATCCCAGTTCATAAGCCTGCTCCTTTCAGCTTGCTTTGTCGTTCGGTTGGGTAAACGCGCGACGGATCGCTGCGGTTCCGTGACGACGGGAGGTTTAGGCGGACCTTTGAAGGCGGCGGCAGGTTGATTGACAACATCTGAAAAACAGGGGATGTAAATCAAAGCGCTTCGTTTTTTATTTCGGCAGGCGCTTACCCGCCACCTTGGCCGGACGTTTGCCAACAGAGCGTTTTATCGGCGAAACATCATTGAAAAGAGACATTTTCGCCGACAGGGCGAAATGGAACGGGAACGGCGTTCAAACCTGCAATCTAGGTCAGCCGCGAAAAAGCATGCGAAAGATTTTCGATAGAGTTGGAGCGGTCGGGTTTCCTTCGCCGAACCGGCTTTTGCCGGCACTGGTGTTCGTCGTCGTTGCCGCGATCGGGCTTGGCATGTCGTTTTCGATCTACCGGGCCTCCGAGGTCGAACGGCGCGCCAAGTTCGAGATGGTCGCCGGCGATGCCGTCGACCGCATCGTCTCGCGCTTCTACCAGCACATGTCGCTCCTGGAGGCGACCAAGGCCTTTTTCGAGGCGACCGACGGGATGGTCGACCGGGAGGCTTTCCGGACCTATGTCGAGGGCCTTGATACAGAAGGCCGCTATGACGGCATCCAGGGCATCGGGTTTGCCCGCATGGTCTACGCCGGCAACGAGGCCAAGGCCGAGGACATGATCGCGCGTTTTTACAGCGATGACATCGCAATCTGGCCGGAGACCGATCAGGATTACCGTGCCGCCATCGTCCTGCTCGAGCCGGAAGACGAGCGCAACCGTGCGGCGATCGGCTTCGACATGTACAGCGAACCGGTGCGACGGGAGGCGATGGCAGATTCCTTTGCCACGGACACGCCGCGCGCCAGCGGCCCGGTCGAGCTCGTCCAGGAGATCACCGCGCAGAAGCAGGCGGGCTTCCTGCTCTACCTGCCCTTCAAGATGGATGAGGGGCCGAACTCCGCCGACGGCAACCTGCCGCTCTCGGGCTTCATCTACGCACCGTTCCGCGCCGGCGATCTCTACCAGGCGGTGATGGACGACGGCCCGACCGTGCCGGTCGCGATCGAGGCCTACGACAAGGAGGCGCCCGGAACCCCGCTGTTCAGGTCATCGACCTTCGACGCCGCCCTGGAGCGCAGCGATCTCGAGGTCACACGCGAAGTCGATATCGCCGGGCGGACCTGGGTGCTGGAAATGGCGCCGAGCGCCGCCTTCGAGAAGGCCGAGTTCGACATCACGCCCTTTGTCGTCGGTTCCGTCGCCCTGCTGCTGGCAGTGGCGCTTGCCCTCGCCGCCCAATGGCAGATCAAGGCGCTGGCTGCGGCGCGGGAAGTCCAGCGGGTCACCCAGAAATCGCTGCAGGAACGGGAGCTGATGCTTCAGGAGATGAAGCACCGGATCAAGAACTCGATCGCCCGCATGCTCGCCATTGCCCGCCAGACTGCCTATCATGCAGAAAGCCTCGACCAGTTCATGGAATCCTACGCCGCACGGCTTCAGGCCATGTCCACGGCGCAGGATGTGCTCACCCGCTCGCGCTGGCAGAGGGCCGACCTCAGGGAGCTCCTCTCAAAGGAACTCGAGCAGGTCTTCGGCGACGCGGATGCCCATTACGAGGTTTCCGGCCCGGCTGCCGAGCTTGACGAGAAGGCCACACAGGCCTTCAGCCTGACCTTCCACGAACTGGCGACAAACGCGCTCAAATATGGCGGAATGGCGAATGACGGCGGCAAGCTGAACGTCACCTGGACCTATGAAGGAACCGGCGCGGCGCGCAAGCTGAGGCTCCTCTGGCAGGAAGGCGGCGCGCGCGTTGCCAAGCCCGAGCGCAAGGGTTTCGGCACCCGATTGATCGATGCCAACATCATCGGCGAACTGCAGGGTACGATCGAGCGGCACTATCGCGAGGATGGGCTTACCGTCGAAATCGCCTTTCCCAACCCGGCGGAGACCGGCGAGCGCCGCCCGCGCTGGCGCCGCCGCCGTGCGAGAAAATCTGCCGACCGCTAGCGCATAGCGCTTTCCTTGAAAACTGCCGAAACGCAGGGCAGGAGAAGCCAGCGCGCCGCCGGTCCGCAAAAGCGCGTGAGAAGCAATTGGCGAACGATCCGGATAGGCTTTGCAGCAGGCCTCTCGACCATTGCCTGCTTTGTCTGCTTTGGCCTGGGTCTTCAATCAGCCGGCGGCGACCGGGCTGCGGAAACCTGCCCGGCGCGGCCCCCGGCGCGACCTTCCGCTCGACAACAATCTTGCCGTCGTCATGAACGATGCAGATTGAGACGCCTGCTGGCTGACAGCGAGCCGAAAAAGGTCAATCTTGATCGCGCTTTACACACATAAGAACAGGAAATTGGTGGAGCTAAGCGGGATCGAACCGCTGACCTCCTGCATGCCATGCAGGCGCTCTCCCAGCTGAGCTA
>NZ_CFHTCS010000122.1:0-11569 GCF_984369615.1 Martelella sp.
CATACACGCCCAGGTGGTCCGAGGTGAGCTGCGTGATCGACTTCATGCCGCTGTAATGCCAGATTGGTATCGATGACGCTCCAATTCTCCGCCCAGAACGGATTCAGCTCGTCATCGCAGTCCATGCGAACAGCATAGGCCTCGGCAAAATCACCGATGTCGATTTCGCGCCGCTTCGCGCCGAGGCATTCTCCGATCGCTTCGATTGTCATTTCCATCGCAACGCCGAAGCGATAGTTGGCCGCGTGAAACAAGATCTTGATGAATTCATTCTGGGCCAACAATTCGTCTGCCGGGGCCAGTTTTGCGCGTTCGAGCAATGTTCTGATAGCATTCCGGAAAACCTCGCCATCAGTCCGGAAGTCGAGTGGTCGCATCTCGATGGGGCGGAGTCTTCGCGTCAGGGTGGGGTCTTGAGTGACAAAATCCCTCCCTTCGGGTGTAGCAGTCAGGATCAGGCAAACCGGCCATTCTTGATGTTGCATCAAGTTCCTGAAGTTTTTCATGAAATACCCGATGCTGTCACTGGTCTTGTAGCGTCCGCTATTCTGAACTTCATCAAGATGCAGCGCTATGACGCCGTTCTCCTTCATGTGTTTCACAACAAGAGAAGTCAGATATCTTTCCTTGCGAGCGCGTTCGATCGGGTACCCAAGCACACCAAGAATTTCCGTCAGCGTGTACTGCACGGTGGAGCGACCGGGCACAACGATGCTGACAATGTGTTTGCCAAATTTCCGATTGACATCTTCAGCCGTCGCCGCGTGATATTCGGCTATGATTTCCTTTGCGATCCGTGATTTTCCGGCTCCCGCATCGCCTATGAGAGCCGCGCCCTTGAGTTCGGTCATGCCTGCTTGCAGGCGCTGTTCGCGCGCTTCAAGAATAGAAAAAACGCGGTCCCTGAAGTCCCAATAGGTTTGGGTCTTGACGAAGTAATCCTCCAACCCGACCAGGCGAGCTGCGATCTTGCCGTAGGCGTCGAACTGATCAGCTATAGAATTTGTGCTGGTCATCGCGCGCCCCCCATGTGTCTTCTGCGTCTGATCGCGTCCGAACGAAACCGGTCCATCGGTGTTGGAGTATCTTCGCGATATTCTTCCTGATCTTGATGTTCGTCAGTGAACTCGTTGTCCTGGATTTCAGTGCCCGCATACGGCGGATCCACGTACTCATCCTGACCGATGAATGGTCTTTCGTGCTGGCCTTTGCCAAAGCTCAGTTCCCGTTTGGCACGGTCGATCTCATCGCTGGTATAGCCCATCATACCAATGTCTGATGTTCTGAGAATTTCATTGACGAGCTTGTCAGCATTTTCGATGGCTTCAGCCTGCGCCCTTTCGCGGGAGAGATTTTCCGCTTTGATGCGTTGCCGTGCCGCCGCTTTTGCGTCCTGCCATTGCCTTAGCGTTTTTCCGCGCATATCCGGATTAAGGCACGGGACAGTAATCAGTTCTTCATTGGCAACGACGGAGATACCACCGAGGTCGAAGGGGTCGACCTTGATCCTGACCTTTTCACCGGGCTTGGCAACGCGATCGTCCAATCGGGCCAAGCGTTGATTGCGGGTGAACTCGTTTGCATAGGTCAAGCCCGCATAGCTGATACCATTTTCGGTGATGTTCGCTTCAGCCTCGAAGCCGCACGCTTCGCGCAACCGACCGGGTAGTGGCATCAGCAAGGGATCGTAATCTTCGTGTTGGATGAGCTCATCCCATACCGCCGCCGGCGTCCTGCCGTTCAGACCGCGATGGGGCGAGTTATGGTAGCGGGCGATAAACGCGGTAAAAAGCTTATGAAGTTCGTCATCAGTGATGCAAGCTTCCTCGCCAGGTTTCCTGTCGTTGCGCGTTTGCGGGTTGTTGCTGGTGTAACCCGGCAGATAGCGTGCAAGTTGCAGGTCACACGTCCGAAAGAAGCGCTCGATATGTCCACGCAGCCAGGAAACGCCTGCTGCCGTGTTCATCAGGGATGCTCCGAGAGTGCGCACACCCTGGGCAAACATTGCTCCGCCAAAAGGTAATTTACCGAACTCGGAGCCATTGTCATTGGCGACCTGTTGTATCGGGCAGCAATAGTTGTAGTGGCCTTCTTTGATGCCGATTTCTCTGAGTAGATAGGTCTTATCGGAGGCGGACATTCTCAAGGCTTCCAGGGAAGCGTCTATGGTTGGATGTTTGCTAGGCGGTGTGGACGGATTGCCGCAGTTTGAAGAAATGGGATTCCCCGGCTGAGCGTTGTCTGATTCATGGGATGTCGACTGATTGGAGGTCGACATGAGCACGAAGATGACAGAGGACGACTGGCGGGTAGCGCTTGAGGCTTTTCAGGCATCGTTACCCCGACGTGGCGATAAAGGCCGGGATGACCGGCTTTTTCTGGAGGCCCTTCATTATTTCGCGGTTCACAATATCACATGGCGTGCCCTGCCGGAGCGCTTCGGCAAATGGAATAGCGTCTGGAAACGGTTCGACCGACTGAGCAAAGGCGGCACCTTCGATCTCTTCTTCGAGCATCTGGCCTCTCTGTCCTCCACGGCCAGTCTGGTTCAGATGTTCGATTCCACGATCGTCCGCGCTCATGTTTCGGCTGCTGGCGCAAAGGGGGGCAGAAAGGTCAGGCGCTCGGCCGGTCACGCGGCGGTTTCACGACCAAAATCCATCTGAAGACGGATTTCGACGGCCTGCCAATCGCATTCGATCTGACCGGTGGCGAAAAAGGCGATGCTCCGCATTTCCGGATCCTGTTGGACCTCGGTCCCGACGTGACACCCCGCGCGGTTGTCGCGGATAATGTAACCCGCAATATCAGTTGGCATTTCCGAGATTATCCGGGAATATGTGAGAATTCGTGGGAAAAGCCTTTATCTAAAGGCAGTTGGCGAGAGTGGACGCGAACGGGCGAAAATCGCGGCGCGCAAGATCAGTTGGCACTTGCGGTGCAGATATCGGGCGTTTTGCGGTGGGCCAAGGCCGATCCTATCACAGCCGGGGACGAGCGGCGCGGAATTCGTGTAAGTGCGGTTTGAAAAAGAGGAATTTCGAACGGGAAAGCCACGAAGCCCGACAACAGAAGCTACTTTCGGCGTGGAACGGTTAATCGAAAGCGGGAAACAGCTTCCTAGTTTGGAATATTTCCCTAAACCCTTGAAAAATGGATATTTTCTATCGAACTGCCGGAGATGAACTGGGAAGTAATTTTCTTGCTGGGGGCACGAAAGTCGATCGACGCATATAGTATAGCAGCTTTACCCTTGGTCTTGCGTGAAGTCAGAATTGGTTTCGGAGATTGCGCAAACAATCATGTCATTGAAATATAATGATAAAATATTTAATAGTCACTGCGAACTCCGAATCAAACACTTGCGCCAATCGTAAAGCGATTCCGCTTTATTTGAGCTGCACATTAGTTGCCACAGGAGTGGCCACTAATGTCGCAACACGTGTGGCGTTTGTATTTGGTCGCAAAGTCGCTCCGGCAGTGCTTCCGAAATAGGGTCAAGTTTGACCCTATTTATGCATTCTGACATTCGAGCACACCGAAACGCCCCACGCCCGGCTTGACAATGGCGGCTTTCATCACGAAAGTGACATCGGAGCTTGAAAACTCTACACGGTGGGATGCGCCACCAAGGCCGGTGCAAGAATAGGAGCAGGTTTGCCCCTAATTCTGTATTCGCGCCTGAACGGCGCTTTTTTTATGCCCTGTCTCCGGGGCGTGGCCGACATGCTTGCGGCCGGGAGGACATGGCGAATGTCCAGGGCGAGAGCCTAAAGGTCATGTTGCCGTCCGTGTACGGTTTTCAACTCCCGGCTTCTGCGCCGACCGCAGAGATACGCCTTGAAAAGCGTTACACGGAGACCGAAATGACCAACCGTTTTTATAGCAGCACGCATCCGCTCGACCGCTTTCACCACGCGCTGGAAGCCCTCGGTGCGATCAACGATCTTATTTGCTCGACCCTCGAACATGGCGACCCGGCGAACCACCTTGCACCGGGCATTTTTCATATCATCAATCAGCAATGCTACGATCTCGATCAGCTCTATGAGCACTTCCGTTCAGTTGAGGAACAAAAGGACGAATCTGCAGAAGCGGTCGAGACCAAGACGGCGGCGTCCAAGCCCAAAATGAAGACATTGGGCGAGTTGATGAGCAATACCGAACGCGCTATCGGGCAAGAGGTTGTCGATGTTGACGGCATCGCGAAGGCCGCCGACCTTGAACCAGCCGCAGTTCAGAAAGTGGTTTCCATGCTGATCGCTGCCCGCGCGCCAAAGGAACGCGACGCGCCGGGCAGAAAGCGCGGCAATAAAGCCGTCAATGAATAGGAGCCTTCCGGTAGCCCGCTTGATCGGGCTACCGGCTCACTAAGCCCATTTCATCCTATCAATTTGGAAGGCGCACGAGGCGTTCCCCGGTCAGGGTCAACGCGCGGGCACCTTCATCATGTCATTATGGAGAAGGCGGTATGTTTGAGCTTACCGTGTCCGTGCCTGCTGACCAGTGGGCCTATAACCAGCGTCGGCTTGTATATCTGGAAGCGCTGCTGTTGCGTGTGGTGCGCGATCAATCGAAAATTCAGGAGTGGTTTTCCTCTGCCGATCTTGAAGGCCAGCGCCTGCCCGGCTTGCCTGCCACGCGCGACGGAATTTCCAACAAGGCGTCAAATGAGAAGTGGCTGCGCCAGAAAGCCAAACAGGCGGGCCGCTTTCACTATGTCTATCACGTTTCCAGTCTGCCGGCCCGTGCCTTCGATGCGCTGATATCGCGTATTCTGGACCTACCGGAAATCGACACGGTTGTGATGGCGCTGCCTGACCTGCCGGATATTCCGCTGGAAGTGCACGAGCCGGACGAAAACACCGCGCCGCCGTGGGTTCTGCCCTTGCTGCGGATCATGCGAACGGAGACCTATGGCGACATAGGCGAGGCGTGGGTTATCCTGCAGGAGCGATTGCCGCCCGGCATCGTCGCGCCGGACGAGGCGGAGGCGGCACGGGTGCTTGTGCGGCTCGGGCTGGCCGGATGACGGCTGAAATCGACGTCAAAGCCCTTTCAAAGGCCGTGGGGCGCGTTCATGGACTTCTGCGGCATTGCTACCGATCGCCCCCCCCAAACGTCGCTCTGCGGCCTTTCTTGCGAAATCTGGCGTTCAGGCGTATAATCTAACTCAGAGCCGCCATGACAACCGGGAAATTCGCACGTCCGGTTGGGTGATCCCGTCCCGGAAACGGTGACACTCTTACGGGGATGGTGGCGTACCCCCTTGGCGGCTCCCGCTCCCCGTTTTTTCTCTTTACGGCTGACAGCTGACAGCCCTGACAGCTGTCAGCCGTGTGGCATTGCTGCCTCTCGAATGCGAGCGGCGGCAATGACGAAAAGACCCTTGATTTCCATCGACTGGTGCGACGACGAGCAGGAACATCTGCTTGACGACATTCGCGAGTTGGTGGGCGATGAAGTCGCGGACAAGCTCATCGCCGAAGCTGGCGGGATGCGCATTTCGTTGCCCCGACCGTCAGCCCTTACGCCTAACAGCCGGATTTCCCGCTTGATCGGCTATGAGGATGCGAAGCGGATTGTCGATGCCGTTTGCCCCGCATCCGTTGGGGTTGCACAGTTCACTGTTCCGCTTTCGGTACACTCCAGACAGCAGCGAACCAATCAACGACTATCGGAGCTTCTGAGCAGGGACGGCCTGACGTCCAACGATGTCGCCCGTCTGGCAGGCGTTCATGTGCGAACCGTCTATCGACACAAGGCCAGAATGCGACGGGACGGCGAATATGTCGGCACGCCCGAAACGCTGAAACAAGCTGATCAGCGCAGGGAGGGCCGAGAGTGATGATTGCCAACGGCCTGATCATTCTGGTATTGTCGGGGTTCTTCCTGACAATCTGTCGCCACCTCTCGCAAACCTGTTGCGAATGGCAACAGGTTTGCGACTGGTTCATGCTTTTCGGCATGGAAATCACTTGGCTCGACAAACACGGCAATCCCCTATCTTGGCGCATTCCTGCGCATTTTATGGTCTATATCGACCTGATCGGTCTGGATATGGCCGCGAAGCTGTTTCTGGAACTCGGCGGCAGCTGCGTGTTTATTCCGGTGTACCGAAACTCTGAAGCGTCTTCTCTTGCCAGATGTATCGGTACGGAAAACGTTTTCAAACTTTCGAAAAAGCTCTCCGGGCACAGGCGCATCCCGTTTGCCCGGCCGTTTCTGGCGCGTTACCTGCGATCCAAAGGCGCGAACAATCAGGAGATCGCGAGGAAACTGCGGGTCTCGGATGTGACGGTTCGCAGCTACATCAACAAAGTGAAGCAACCGCTCACCATTGAAGAAAGGGCCGCGCGCCTTCGTCAGCAACTGGAGAACGTGGAAGCGGACCTGCGTATTGTCGGAGGCGGTGAATGAGCGCTCTGCAATCTTCCATGACGGCCGTCGCACTCATAACGGAAAACGCCGGTCCCGCCCAAAGCTGGGTGCACCTTGTTCCGGCTGGCGAGTTCTCCGGTATAGACGGACGCGGGCCGTACCGGCTCGATGATCCCGAAGGCGTCATCAACGGCACGCGGCAGCTCTTCGGTCAGCGGCAGATCGTCATCGACTACGAGCATCAGGCCGAGAACAGCCAGAAGAACGGCAAGCCAGCGCCAGCGGCGGGCTGGATCGTCGGCCTTCAGGCGCGGGAAAACGGTATCTGGGGCCTTGTTGAATGGACCGATACCGCCGCCGCCCACATCGCAAAGCGGGAATACCGCTACATCTCGCCGGTTTTTTACCACACCAAAACCGGTGTCGTGACGCGCCGGCGCAACGCGGCGCTCACCAACTCACCAAACCTTGACCAACTTATCGCGTTGAACCGCGCAGGGGCAGACATGGACAACGACGAACTTGCCGAAAAGCTCGCCCAGGCGGCGCAGCTGCTCGGCCTTCCCGAAACGGCGGGCAAAGAGGAAATCACCGCCCGTTTCAACAGCATTTCCGCACTGGCAAAAGAGCTTGCGGAACTCACCGGCGAACAGATGGTTTCGGAACAGGCGGCCGTGCCCGATCCGTCCAAGTTCGTGCCGATTGGCGACTACAAGCGCGCCATTTCCGAGGTTAACAAGCTGCGCTCCGGCGTCACCAAGGAAAAGGCGGAAGCCCATGTGGCGCAGGATATCCGCAACGGAAAGATACCGCCTTTCATGAGTGAATGGGCCGTGTCGCTCTGCACCACGAACCTTTCGGCCTATGACGAATTCGTCTCCGGCGTCGGCGGTAGCTTTACCGAACTCCTGAAGCCGTCTCGCGTAAACGCCAAGCCGCCTGTCTCGCTGTCGTTCAATTCTGCCCTCTCCAGCGAGGAAAAGGCGGTCTGCCGCAACATGGGCCTGACGCCCGAACAATATCTGAGCGCGCAGGGCCGCGCCGACCGGAACATGGAGTAATCCCGTGATCATCAACGAAGCAAATCTGAACGCCATGTTCAACGGCTTCAAAGCGACCTACAAGCAGGGCTTTGAAGGGGCGGCTTCCCAGTGGAGCACCGTTGCCATGAAGGTTCCGTCCTCGACGGAAAAGGAAACCTACGGTTGGCTCGGCCAGCTTCCCGGCATGCGCGAATGGATCGGCGACCGGGAAATCAAGAACCTGATCGCGAAGGGCTTCACGGTCGAGAACCGTGACTTTGAAATGACCGTCGGCGTGCCGCGCAACAAGATCGAGGACGATCTTTACGGCATCTACACGCCGTTCGTCGCGGACATGGGCCGCGCGGCGGCAGCACGCCCTGACGAGTTGGTGTTCTCGCTTCTGGCGAAGGGCTGGACGGAAGCATGCTATGACGGCCAGAACTTCTTCGATACCGATCATCCGGTCAAGGAGAACGGCGAAGACGTTTCTGTTGCCAACACCGATGGCGGCACTGGCGAGCCTTGGTATCTGCTCGATACCAGCCGCGCTATCCGTCCGCTGATCTTTCAGGAACGGCGGACCTACGACTTCAATTCCCTGACCGATCCGAGCGACGAAAACGTGTTCATGCGCAAGGAATACATCTACGGCGTAGATGCCCGTGGCGCGGCTGGATTTGGCCTCTGGCAGCTTGCGTGGGGATCGCGGCAGGAACTGACCTCGGCAAACTACGCGATTGCCCGCAAGAACATGCAAACGCTGACTGGCGACGAAGGCAGGCCGCTCGGCATCAAGCCCACGGTTCTCGTGGTCGGCCCGAACAACGAACAGGCCGCGCTCAAGCTGATCAACGCGACCACGCTCGAAAACGGCGAAAGCAACGAGTGGCACAATACGGTGCAGATCGTCGTGACGCCCTGGGTGAAAGCCTCGTAACCTTTCTTCCGCGCAAGTTCTTGTCCTCAGCTGGCTTGCGCGGAAGGCGTGTTCCTGACGGGCGGCTCACGCGTTCGCCAGGAACACTTGCCTCCATGCAGCAACCTGCCACACCTGCCCGGTATGGAGGCAGATGAAGCGCCCCGGCCGGGTCAGTGCTTTTCTGGCCGGGGCGTAACTTTGGAAGGTTTTAGTCGCCATGACGCAACCGATGAAAGCCTCGATTCTTCTTGCGGTCGATAATACGGACGCGAAACGCGACCTGAAGGAAACGCAGCGTGATTTTGAAGCGACTGGCGCTGCGGCACTATCAGCTCAACCGCATGTACAGCGCTTGGTCGAGGCAACCACAGGGCTTAGCCGCGCCCAGACCGACAACCGCAATCGCGGCGGCGACATTGCCGCTTATGGCGCCGAACTCGACAGGCTGCGCGGCAAGTACAATCCGCTTTTCGCCGTCACCCAACGCTACAAGCAGGAAGTCGCAGAGATCCGACAGGCCCAGCGTCTCGGGGCGATCTCGACCGATGAGATGACGGCGGCGATCAGCCGCCAGCGGCAGGCAACGTTGGCCTCGATCGACGCTATCAAGGGTCGCAACACCGCTGCGATGATGAGCGGCGGCTTGGCCGGTTTCAATGACAACAACGCCCGTTTCCGCCGTCAAAACCTGACCTATCAGCTCTTCGATATCGGCCAGACGGCCGCTATGGGTATGAACCCGGCCATGATCCTTGCCCAGCAGGGGCCGCAGATCGCGCAACTCTATGCCGGACAGGGCGGCGCGAATGCAGCGATGAAGGACTTCGGCTCGGTTCTCAGCGGAGCCACGCGCTTCATCACACCGTTGACGGCCGGGATTGCAGGACTGACGGCGGCAACCGTTCTGGGTGCGAAGGCCTATGACGATTATATCGGCAGCATCAAGGAAGTCGATACCGCCGCCAGCGGCCTTGGTCTGGCGGTTGCCGGAACACGGGCTGAGATGGATGAAGCGGCGCGCGCTGGCGCGACCGCTGCCGGTATATCCGTCAGTGCTGCCCGCCAGATGCAGGCCGGCTTCCTGAGAACCGGAAAGATCGGCTCGGAAAATTACGAGGACCTTATCGGTCTGTCTCGTGACTTCGCAGCGACCATGGGCATAAGCGCTTCAGAGGCCGGAGACGCCTTGGCGGAAATGTTCTCTGATCCGGCCAAAGCTGCCGCGACACTTTCGCAGCAATATAACCTGATCGATGCGGAAACCGCCAGATACGCTCGCAATCTCGCTGCCCAGAACCGTACAGCCGAAGCGCAGGCCGTCTTGCTGGATGCATTGCCCGAAAGGCTGGCAGATGCAGCGGAAGCGACAACGGCGCTTGGCCGCGCATGGCAGGCGGTCGCGACGGGCGCGAGCAACGCCATGGACTGGACAGGCCGCGCGATTGACAACATCACAGGCGGTGTCGAGAACAAGAGCGATGCGGAGCTGAGGGCAATCATCGCGCAGGCCAACGAACCGGGCAAGCGTGACGGCTATTCGCTGGAAGACAGCATATCGAAACAGCGTATCCGCGCCGCAGCCGAAACCGCCGACCTAAATACCCAGCTTGAGCGTCAGAAGGATGCTTGGGGCGACCTGCGTGCTACTGGCGAGGGTGTCATTGACGAGATTTTTGACGGTTTGTTCTCCGGTGATTTCGATCCTGAAGCGATACTTCAAAACGTCGCGTCCGATATCACCAAGTTCATCGTGGACATGCCAATCACCACTCCCATTCGATCGAGCCTTTGCGAGGAATAATGACCGCCGTAATCATGATCAAATACAGCGATTGCATCCAGATCGTCACTGATGCAGCGGCCTATTCCAAGGATAACAAGCTGCGCAAGGTGATGGATAAATGCTGGTATTCCGAGAGGCTTCCTGTTGCCCTGACAGGACGGGGCAACAGCCACGTTGTCGAGATGCTCGGCAAAGCGGTCGTGACCATGGCCGACAATGTCGAGACCATGGACGACTTCATCGCCTGGCTGGATGTCATGGCCGAAGGCTTGAAGCAGCATTGCCAGACGCTCGATGAAAAGGAATGGAATTTCGATCTCTTCTTAGCGACCTACAGCGAAAGCGAAGGTCTTCAGCAACGTGTCCTGTGGAGCTACGATGGCATTTACGATGAGCCTCGTTACAGGTGGCACAGAAGAGAAGGCATTCTGAAGGGCGCGCCGGACATCGACCCGTTGGCTCTCCATCAAAAAGGTTGGAAGCTGGGCATAGAGGACCCTCAGTTCCTACCTACGCACGGAGCTGACCTGCTTGACATGATGCGCCAGAACGTGTTCGGCAAAGGAAGCATGCTGCACAAGGAATGGGCCGACTTCGGCGCAGTGGTTGGGGGACACTGCCGCCTGACGACAGTAAGCGCAGCCGGGGTGCGGTCGAAAATTCTCAGGTCGTGGGCCGACCCACTTGACGAAACCATTGACCCGTATCGAGATATGGGGAATGTTGAGGCGATAGGAAACCGGCGCGAACGGCGAGCGAAGAAGGCCAACGCAAAGCGACGTATGGTTGTTTGAACCTAGCTTTTACAGAGCATATTTAAGTGCCCTTGGAAGCCTCTTTAAAAGCCGTTCGGAAGCAGTTCAATTTGCTGCCACTCGATATTGCGCGCCGCGCCAACCGATTTTGCGCGCTACAGATAAGGGGTATGCCAGCAAGGCTAACCGAAACGCGGCCCGTTCTCGCGGAGCCATTCCGGTGATCCCGCATAAAACCAACGAGAAAGACAAACCTGCCCGCTTTGCCAAGGCTATCTACCGAGGTCGCGCCCGCATCGAGCAGGCTGTAGGAAAGCTCAAGCGCTTCAAACGGGTGGCTCTGCGCTGCGAGAAAACCAAACGCAACTTTTCAGCCATCGTGTCAATCGCTGCAGCATTCAACCTCATCAAATCCGTCCACACAGCCTAGATACCCGAGACTAACAGTTTACGACGATTCATGCAGGTCATCCGCTATCCCGAAGTATTTTCCACATTGAAGCGCGACGGCTTTTGGAAAGTGGTTTGCTGCAAAACCAGCTGTCAAAATTGAAAAACCGCGCGTCACGCTACAGTCGCAAAGTCGGCGTTTCCGTGTCGGACGACAACAATAACGTCAAAATTCAGGGATGGTGGGCCTGGAGGGACTCGAACCCCCAACCAAGCGGTTATGAGCCGCCGGCTCTAACCATTGAGCTACAGGCCC
>NZ_CFHTCS010000123.1:0-11497 GCF_984369615.1 Martelella sp.
CGCCGGCGATATTGGTGATGAACGGGCCCGGCAGGATCGCGTTGACGCGGATGCCATAGGCGCCAAGCTCCATCGCCATGTGGCGCACGAAATGGTTCACGGCGGCCTTTGCCGGCATGTAGGACGTTCCGACGATGCTCTCGTTGATGTCCGAGGCGATCGAGGAGGTCACGATGATCTGCCCGCCGCCGCTCGGCTTCATATGGCGCACGGCATTCTTGACCGTGTTGTAGACCGAGGTGAGGTTGATCTCGATGCCGCGGTCCCACTGCGCGTCGGGGATGTTCTCGATCGCGCCGTCGGGATTGCGCTCGCCTGTCGGCGTCATGAAGCCGGGTCCCGGATCGATGCCGGCATTCGCGTAGACCGTGTCGATGCGGCCGTGTTTGTCGGCCACTTCATCGAAGGCCGAAGCCAGTCCGGGACGGTCGGCGACATCGACCTTCAGGCCCCAGACATCGCCGCCCGTGGCTTTGATTTCGCCGACGGTCTTCTCGGTGCCCGCCTGATCCAGATCGAAGATGCAGACCCGCGCGCCCTGCGCGGCCATGATCTCCGCGTAAGCGCGGCCGATGCCGCTGGCCCCGCCCGTCACGATCACGGACTGACCGCGCACATCGAACATTCGTTCCAGCATCGACAAGACCTCCCCCTGAATGTTGCACGCCGCAAGGAGGGGCCCGTCCGCGGATCGCGGGCAGCCGCCATCAGTCCCGCAAGACCGGGACGATCTCCTCCCTATCAAACGACCCGCCCTTCTCCCGGAGCGCAAGGCCGCTTTCCTCACGCCCATAACGCCGTTATCCTTGAAGCAAGTCAAATGCTGAAAGCAGCGAAAAATATATCTTATTGCTATGTAAATGTTTTCGGCCCGGCGTTTGATGCCAGATCGCTTCGTCCTCAAGGCCCATGGCGGCCTCGAAAAAATCGACGTCGTTAAGCCATTCAGGATGATGATAACGGTTGCGTTGCACGGGCCCGCGTTTTTGGTGCACGGGATTTCGTCAACAAACGCCTGTCCGGCCTGTCTTGCTGGCAGCCCTTCACAAATTCCGCTTCAGGAAGTCCGTGATCTCGGTCTCCAGTTCACGATGGACGGACGCCCGATCGACGCCGGGTTCATCGCCGCAGATCAGGCTGGCGTCGGCCGCGATTTCTTCAGGACATGGATCGATGAAAACGAAATGACGTCCGGGCACCACGAGCTCATGTAGCGGATCAGGCAGGTTGCCGGCAAGCGCCAGCGCGTTGGCGTCGGCCTTCATGTAGGCCTCATCCTCCGGGCGAACGAGGAGAACGGGAATTTTGACGGCGGCGAGACCTGTGGCGTCGAACATCGTCGCAAGCGGGTCGAGCAGGACGGCCGCCTTTATGGGGCAGGGATTGATCGGTGGCGTCCAGTCGGCAAGCGTCGTTGATATCCGGGGCCAGACGTCTTGCTCCTGTCCGCAGGAGCCGGGGTCAGCGTCGCCATGCGCCTGGCAATAGGAAGCCGCAAGCGCAAAATCGGCTTTAGCCCCCGCCAGCATGAGGGCGGTGTAGCCGCCGGCGGAATAGCCAATCATGCCGATACGGGCGCGGTTGGCATGGGAGGCGAAGCGATCATCCTTCAAAGCCGCATCCAGCGCCGCGATGGCCTGTTGCGGGCGGCGCGCCAGTATTTGGTCCTGGCCGGCAATCGGGTGACCTGCTGCATCGCCCAGATGCGTCGGCGCGACCACGATATAGCCCTGCCGGGCAAGAGAGGCCGCGAAATCGCGATGGCTCATAGGACCGCCCAGATGACCATGCGAGAGGAGCAGGACGGGAAAGCGCCCCTTCGCTACCGCCACGTCCCGGCCGGCGGTGATTTCAAACGGCCCGGCCTGCCAGGAGACTTCTTCAGGAATGTCGGTCGGATACCAGATGACGACAGGGGCCATTTCGAGATCGTCCTCAACCTCGATCCGCACGAGACCGGCATGATATGGCGCGGCCCTCGTTTCAGAAGGGAAAAAGCCGGTGCAGAGCATGGCGAAGGCGGCAAGGCAAAAGGCGCGGAACATCGTCGTCAATCCAAATCGTTCAGTCAATGCGCAAACCGTGAAAGTCTGCTTTCCAGTTTCCACCAGAAAAGTAGTGCAGCAGCAGAGTCCCGATGATCTGCGCCAGCGTTTCAGGTGCCCGCTCCTCTCCAACGATACGCGTGACCGTACCCAGAAAATACGCCATCGTTTCCTGCATCGCCGGATCATCCGCGATCTCGTCGGGCTTTTTGCCGCGCAGGTAGTCAAAAACAAGCGCCATCTCGGAGCCAAAGTCCTGCTTCATGCAATCCATCAGCTCTTGAAGCTGAGCCGCTTCTCCCAGTGCGCTATTGCCGCTCGGTTCAGGAAACTGGCGGATCACCTGTTTGGTACAGGCCAGAAACAGCGCCTCTTTGTTGGGAAAGTAGTGATAGAGGGCGCTTTTTGACATGCCCAAATATTGCGCGACGCCGCGCATGCCCACTCCGGAGTAGCCGTATTCTGAAAAATAGGCGGCCGCACGCTGGGCGATTTCATCCTTGTGGGCGTCGTGGTTGACGATCTTCGGCATTTTTATGGTCCATGTGGTCGAAAAAAACATTGACACGAAACCTGAGGCCTGTCTATTGGTTTTAAAAAGTCCAAGTGGTCTAAAACATGCCTGATCTCTTCCTATCCCTAAAGCTGGCCCATCTTCTCGCCGCGATCCTGATGGTGGGCGCAACCGTGATCAATGGATTGATCCACAATCGTGCGCGACAGGCGCCCTCCTCCAAGGCGGGTGCGATGTTGAGCATTGTCATCGCCGTCAACAGCTACGTCATGGGACCGGCGCTGTTGGCTCTGCCGCTGACGGGAGGCGCGCTGATCTGGGCGGCAGGATATGATTTCAAGGCATTGTGGGTTTGGCTTTCCGTGGCGTTGAGCATCCTTCTGATTGCAGCCTATGTTTTCGGAGCCCGTCTCGAACGCCGACTTTATGAGATCGCCATGTCAACGGAACGCGCAGGCGAAGCGTCCCTACCGGTCCAGTACGATCGTGTTTTTCGAAAAGCAGCCCCCGTCGGCGTCGCCGCTCTGCTCATGTCCTTGGCCACGCTCGGTCTTATGGTCTTCAAACCCTATTGAGGAGCTTTCCCATGGCAACATCCGGCGGCGTCGACCGCGATCACGACCAGAGTCTCGGGCCGAAGCTGGCATTTTTCACTCTTCATGCCGGTTTGGTGATCGTTTGCATATGGTTGGCCTTTGGCCGCTTTGACTGGGCAGACCCCCTCAGAGCAAAGGTGCTCGCAGGGTGTGCCCTCCTCTACTTTCTGCGGCACGTTCTGACGCTGTTTGTCCTGCTCAAACGCCGCGTTGAGATGTCCGAGGTTTTTGGGCTGACCGTCTTTATGGCTGTGTTTGAAATCGGCTTTCTCTTGCTCGGAGCGGGCGCGCTTTCTGACACCGCAACGCCGTTTCGCTGGCTGGACTGGGTCGGCATTGCCATGGTCATCATCGGCTCGTTCCTGAACAGCGGATCCGAAATCCAGCGCTGGCACTGGAAAAAGAAACCCACGTCCAAAGGCAAGTGCTACACCGAAGGTCTGTTCGCGTATTCCATGCACATCAACTACTTCGGCGACAGCGTGCTGTTTTGCGGATGGGCGATCCTCGCGGCATCCCTCTTCGCATGGCCGGTTCCGATCTTTATCATCGCAAGTTTTGTCTGGTTTCACATTCCTGCGCTGGATGCCTATCTGGCAAAGCGCTACGGCAAAGACTTCGAAATATACGCCGCAAAAACCGCGAAATTTGTCCCGTTCCTCTATTGAATGCCGCCGCAACAGTCACGCAGACTGCCCAAAGCATTTGTCGCTTCGGGCTCTGAACTGCCGTTCGCGGCGGCAACATTGGTGGTCACGGTGAGTGAGCTGCGCTCATAGCGCCTGCTGACCAGATGGAAGAGACGCTGGCCACCAGCCTGGGCAAACAGGAGATACCCAGTTCATCCATGATAACGAATTCGCGTCTGGCGATGAAGTCGGCGAGCCGCCCTTGTTTGCCATTGCGCGCTTCTGTCTCCCGCTGATTGAAGAGGTCGACAACATTGAAGAGCCGTCCTCTTGCCCCGTTGCGGATCAGGGCCCGGGCAAGTGCGATCGGCAAATGCGACTTTCCTGTTCCCGTTCCGCCGACCAGAACGAGGTTATGCTGCCGGGAGAGGAGATCGCCTGTGGCGAGTTGGCGGGGCAATCAGCGCCGTGTCGAGAACTGACCGCCGAGCGGCGTGGTCGTGCTGCCCGCATAAAAGGGCTCGCATCAAGCCTAAAGCCCCAGCGCGCCGGGTGAGCGCGCTGGGTCTGGTCTCACATCGAATCAGAAAGGGTAGTGCTGGTTCGGGTCCTCGATCGTGATCCACCGCAGGTCGGTGAATTCGGCAATCGCCGCCTTGCCGCCGAAACGGCCGTATCCGGAATCGTTCACCCCGCCGAAGGGCATCTGCGGCTCGTCACTAACGGTCGGGCCATTGATGTGGCAGATACCGCTCTTGATCTGCTTCGCCGCAGACAGTGCGCGCTGGATGTCCTGGCTGAAGACCGCCGCGGATAGGCCGTATTCGGTGTCGTTGGCTACGCGGATCGCCTCGGCGTCGCCCTTGACGCGGATGATCGACTTGACCGGGCCAAAGCTTTCCTCGCCGTAGATGCGCATGTCGGCGGTCACACCGTCCAGCAAGGTTGCTGCATGGATCGCACCATCGCGCTGACCGCCCGCCACGACCGTCGCGCCCTTCGACGTTGCATCCGCGATCAGGGCATCCATCTTTTCGCCGACCTCGGGATTCACAAGCGAACCCAGCACGACCTGCCCGCGCGGATCGCCGTAGGGCAGTTTCGACGCCCGGTCGGCCAGCTTCTGCACAAAGGTATCGGCGATATCTTCATCGACGATGATCCGCTCGGTCGACATGCAGATCTGGCCCTGGTTCATGAAGGCGCCAAAGATCGCGGCATTCACCGCCCCGTCGATGTCGGCGTCGGAGAGGACCACCAACGGGGCCTTGCCGCCCAGTTCAAGCAGCGAAGGCTTCAGGTTTTCACCGGCAAGCCGCCCGATAATTCGGCCCACGGCGGAGGAGCCGGTGAAGTTCACGTGCTTGACCTCAGGGGCTTCGATCAGCGCCTTGACCACCTCGGCGGCGTCCTTGGGCGCGTTCGAAATGTAGTTGACGACCCCCTCCGGGAAGCCCGCCTCGACAAAGCAATCGACGATCATGCGATGCGTCTTGGGGCAGGCTTCAGAGCCTTTCAGGATCACCGTGTTGCCGCATGCAAGCGGCATGGCCAGCGCGCGGGCGCCAAGGATCACGGGCGCGTTCCACGGCGCTATACCAAGGCAGGCGCCCTTTGGCGTGGCGATCCCCATGGCCAGCGTGCCGGGTTTGTTCGAGGGGATGACCTCACCACCGATCTGTGTGGTCATGGCGGCCGCCTCGCGGATCCCGCCGGCCGCAAGCATGACGTTGAAGCCCGCCCAGGGGCCGGTCGCGCCAGTTTCCGCGATCATGGTGGCGATGAACGCATCGGACTTGGCATCCATGATGTCAGCCGCCTTGTTGAGCAGAGCGCGGCGTTCACCCGGGCCGGTGGCTGCCCATGCGGGGAAGGCCGCACCTGCCGCCTTGGCCACGATCGCGGCATCGGCCGCCTTGGCTGCCGCCGCAGTGGTCGCGACTTTGCCAGTCACCGGGTCGATGCGGTCAAAAGTGCCCTTGTCAGAGGCCTCGGCGTTTGAGTTATTCACAACGAATGCCACTGTCATCTTGTTTTCCTCCTTGAATGACTTTGCTGTCCGGGGGCGTCGCTTTTCGGACGCACCATTTTGTTCCGTGCTGCGTCTCGCGCATCCGGACCAAGGCAGCCAGCAGCCGGTTCATCGGCACATTGATGCCCTGCCTCTATATCCAGATTACGCAGGAATGTAATCCGCTCTGTCAATCCAACGAGGTTGTCGGCTCGTGGAACTTCTGGAGCGGAACGCAACCAGTGAATCCGCGTTTGGCCGCATGAAACTCCTACGAAAGAGCCAATGGTCTATATTCCTGCACGCAATCCTTACATTGGGTACAACTGAAGGAAACACATCCACAACACCAAATGGCCGACGACGTCGCGCCAAAGGCGGCCACAGAGGAGTTTACTATTCGTTCTGCCTTGGCGGAGGATATTGAACTGCTCTTGTTCCGGCCTCTGCTTGATAACCCGACGCCACCGACGAAAGAACGCCGCGGGATACGATCACCGGAGGAGCCGGAAAACCGCGTTCGATCTCGGTATGATGCGCACCAGGCGACGATCTGCGTGTTCCGTCGAAACGGGATCAGCTCCGGCCGATCGTTGTCATGATCAACGCAGCGAGATCGCCCACGGCATCCTTTTTGCTGATCCGCCTGCGGGCCATCGCGTCCGCCAGGGCGTCGGCCGCGCCGAGAATGGCGATTGCGCCGCGCTGAAGTGCGGGTCCGGACAGGTTGGAGAACGGTTTCAGGACATTTGCATAATGGGCGATATGCTCATCCAGCATGTCCCGCTCATAGGTCTCCATTTCAGGATCGCCCTTCAGAGCCCCGCCAATCACGTGAAATTCGGGGCCGACCTCCTCATGGCAGTCCATATAGGCCTCAGCCAGCAGCCGTGCGACCTCTGCAAGCTCCGCCGGCGCGTTGTCCAGCGCCTCCTGCGTTGCGCGCACCTGCTGTTCGTTGATCTCCCGGTAAAGCGCGATCAATAGCCCCGCACGCGTGCCGAAATGGTTGTAGGTGATCGGTTTGCTGACGCCCGCCCGCTCGGCAAGGCTTCCGAGCGAAAGCGCGTCCGTGCCGCTTTCGCGCACGATTTCCCGCGCCGTCTCCAGCAATTGCGCGCGCCGCTCCGCTTTCGGCATTTTTTTTGACATGTCACGCCCTTGAGGTTGAAAGCAGCACGATTTCGCTTATATTACCTTTAGTAACTTACTAAAGGTATCTTACTGATTGTAACACACGATCCCGATAAAGGCCATCCCCGCCCGACGCGACCGAACGTCGGCGGCGCAGATGCCGGGGCACATCGAAACACCCTAGCACGACACATAGGAGATCCCATGCTACCCGATCCCATTCTTCTCGTTGGCGGCGCCGGCTTCGTCGGCCGCCAGACCGCGCAGCATCTGCGCAAGCACTTCCCGGACGTCCCGTTGCTGATCGGCGGACGCAACCTTGCCCGGGCCGAAGAGGCAGCGGCCGAAATCGGCAATGCCCGCGGCGTTGCCGTCGACCTCGCGGAACCGGATCTCGGACTGGGGGATCAGCCGGTCTCCGCGCTGGCGCTGTTCTTCAAGGAGGATAGCCTTGGCAGCCTGCGCTTCGCGCAATCGCGAGGGATCCCCTATCTCAGCATTTCGTCCGGCATTCACGAGGTGGCGCCGGAAGTCGCGGCCTATATGCTGAATGCATCCGCCGCGCCGGTGGTGCTCGGCGCCGAATGGCTCGTGGGCGCGACGACGATCCCGGCCCTGGAAGCGGCAAGAGCCTTCGGCACGATCGACGATGTGCGCGTCAGCGCCATTATCGACGAGAACGACATCGGCGGCCCGGCAACCTATGCCGATATGGAACGCCTGACCAGGATGATGCCTGCCGCCCTGTCGATCGAAAATGGCGCTCAGGTCTGGCGCGCCGGGGAAGAGGTGCAGACCGAGGTGACGGCGGTCGACGGCACGGCGATGCCCGGCGAGATGCTTTCGCCCAATGATGTCCTCATCCTCGCCGAGGCGACACGGGCCCCGAATGTCGCGTTCCGTCTGGGTATCGGCGAATCGTCCTCGCAGCGGCGCGGCGAGCCTCTCTCCACCGAGATCATTGTCGAACTCACCGGCACATCCCGCGATGGCGCGCCGCTGAAATCCATCCAGGCGGTGGTTCACCCCGGAGGCCAGATGCCGCTCACCGGCATGGGCGTCGCCATGCTCCTCGAACGGCTGACCGGACTGACCGGCGAACCGGTTTCCGCCGGGCTTTATTTCCCGTCGCAGCTTCTGAACGCGGAAGACTACATGACGCGTCTGAAGGCTACGGGCGGCGAGGTGCGTGATCTCGATCACAGTCGCTAGTTTCCGGATCATGTCCCGTCATTGAAACCGTTCGGGACGGGGGTGCCGAATGGCGCCCTCGCCCTGAAAGGCCGCGAAGTCTCACCTCTCGTTCTCCGGAACAGCTTTCTTTTCGCGCCGCAGGGAGCCCGGGGATTGACCGAACCAGCGCAGCGCCGCGTGGTTGAAGGCCGAAAGTTCGCCGTAGCCGAGCCGAAAGGCGATTTCCGAAAGGGAAATCCTGCGATCGCCGAGAAGCCGGCGCGCGGTTTCGGAGCGTACCGCATCGACTTCTTGCCTGAAGGATGTTCCCTCGTCTGAAAGCCGTCTCTGCATGGTGCGCACGGACATGCCCAGACGAGCGGCCACACTGCTCTCCGATGCTATCGAACCGGCCATATGCTCACCGAGATGATGACGCACACGGCCTGCGACACTGTCCAGAGCCGGAACATCATCCAGCCCTCTTTCGGCGGCGTCTTCCAGCGCCTTCCAGACGGGAAGCGAGGTGTCTTTACGGATATCCTTGAGGCGTGCGCGATCGAAGGACACGGCGGCGGCGGGCTGTTCAAACAGGATGGATGAACCAAACACCTTATGGATTGGCTCAAGATGGGCAGGCGCGGCAAAATCGAAATGCGCCGATGCCGGCCGCACGGCCGCCCCGAAGACATGTTCGGGAATGAGCGCGACATTGGCCAGGGCCCAGATCGCTCCGAATTGCGCGGCGCGGCTGAACCTCGGCCCGACCCTGGCATGGGTGTGCGTCATCGTCAGGCGATAGGGCGTGGTCGTGAGTTCGAAGGCAGAGCGCTGGTTCAAGAGGCGGTTGAACCGCGCCATCTGGTAGAAAACGGCCTGCGGCGTCTCACTCTGCAGGATCAGCTCCCCAAGGATGCCGAGCCGGGTGAGGTCCGTCTTGAGGGCAAGGACCGCGCCAACCTCGGGCCCGCCCCAGCGATCGGTCAGAAGCGTGCCGAGTTCAAGAACAGCCTCTTCCCCCATGTGAGAACCGGCGGAATGTCCCTTCTTCAACACAGCCGAAGCCTTTCGAAATCCAGCGGCCTCCAGCTTCGATATAAGGTCATGCTGGCGGGCAAGATCGATCAGCAGGTCGAACAGATCGATGGATGTCTTGGCCTCGAATGTGCGCATGACGGCTGCCTTCAACGGGACGGGGTGCCAGACTAAGCGCAGTGGCGGAAAATATCAAAGAATTGGCGGAAAATATCAAAAAATGTCGTCTGGTCTGCGCGATACCGGAGGTCGTTCAAACCGATAAGGAGGCATGACAATGTCAGATTTCAACAAAGCGTCTGCAGGACCCGTGGGCATTCGTCATCTTTTCGAAGACCAGACCTATCACTTCCAGGCTTTGCGCGTGCTGAGCGACGCAGGCGCGGGCGCCGCCGATATCGCCGAAGTGCTGCAGGCGATATCGACCGTTCCCGCAGGCGACGCCGATGCGTGGTATGACGCGTTTGCCCGGATTGCGCGCGTCAATGAAAAGCTGGCAAACGATGGCAGCGACCGCGTGAGCCGCGGTCTTGCCCGCTTTCGCGCGCACACCTACTGGCGGACATCGGAGTTCTTTCTCCCCGGCGACGATGAGCGGCGCGCCATCGCCTGGAAAGCCCAGATCGAAAATTTCGATCAGGGGCTCGCCGATCATTCCGTCGCCTATCAGCGCTATGAAACGCCCTATGAAAGCGGCGCGCTCAAGAGCATCTTTTTCCCGGTCGAAGGCGGAGAGAAGCGGCCCTTGATCGTGATCGTCGGCGGTTTCGACGGCACGCTCGAAGAACTCTATTTCATGATGGGCAAGGCGGCCAATGAACGGGGATACAGCACGCTCCTTTATGAAGGTCCCGGACAGGCCGGTCCGGTGCGCGAACAGCAGATGTATTTCACCCATGAATGGGAAAAGCCGACCGGCGCGATCCTCGACGACATTCTGGCGAAACACCCGGAATTCAACCGGGTCATTCTGACGGGCATCAGCCTCGGTGGCTATCTTGCGCCGCGGGCAGCCGCGTTCGACGACCGGATCGACGGCGTGATTGCCTTCGATGTGATGTATGATTTCGGCGCCGTCGTCGAGAAATTCCGGCCGATGATCCATCATCCGGTCCATTCGAAACTGCCGGGCGTGGCCTGGGCACTGGATAACGGCCAATGGGTGTTCGGCAAGGAAAGCCCGGAGGCCTTCATCGACGCCACGCATGCCTTCACGCTTGCAGGTGTCGCGAACCGGATCAAGGGCGATGTCCTGATCCTGGCCGGTGCCATCGACCACTTCGTCCCCGTTTCCCAGGTCGATGATTTCGAAAAGAGCCTTACCAACGCCCGGTCTGTCGAGAGCGTCATTTTCAGCGAGGAATCCGGAGGCGGCGAACATTGCCAGGTCGGCGCCGCCGCCCTCTGGCAGGCCGCTGCCTTCGACTGGATCCTGCGGCATTTCGGGTAAGGGCCTCAAGGCCCGGAGAGACGATACGTCTCGTGACAAGCCCGGACGCTTCGCTGCCCCGGGCTTGTCTCATGTCGTCATCGCCGCGCACTGTCTTTCACGAGCAGGACGGACAGGTGAAAACCCTGGCTGTGCATGTCGAAAAAGCCGTTGGTGAAGTCGAAGAAGTAGAACATGTCGGGCATCGCTTCCGAGGATGTCCAGAACAACGCGCCGTCGCCGAAGTCGGTGGCGGCGATATCGGGAAAGGCGACAGAGTCGATCTTTGGACCCTCGCAGGTGTCGAGGATAAGGGTTTCCAGTTCCTGCCCGGTCGGAACGCGCCAGCCGTCGCCTTGCCGCGCGGCGTATTCAATCGCCTCGTTCAGCCCAAGGTCGCGCGCCGCGCCGGAACAGGCCCCTGCGCCGGCGTCCCATTGCATGCCGATCGCGCATCTTTTCCAGGTTAGCCCGTGTTCCCGGCTCGTCGCCTCGTCGCCCTGCAAGGCAAAGCCGACGCCGTCCGGCGTGATGCAGCCTGCATCCGCACTGACGGGAACAAGGAGGGATAGTAAGAGGGTCGACAGGACACTGGATCGCATGCAGCATTTTCCTTGATTTGATTTCGAACGGCGCGATGAATGCTTGGATCAGGTCCGGTAAGTCCGGTTTATGGCAAAACGCGGCTCGGATGCCGCGAATGTGTAAAGATCGTCCCTTTTCCGAGGATCGCCTGCCGCGTTTGGGCGGTCGCCATCAGCGCAGCAGCGGCAGGCGGCCGCAGATCCGGTCCACGGCCTTGCGCGAGCCGGCGATCAGGAGCGCCTGCGGCCTGTGCGCGGCCAGGGGTTCGGCGGCGATACGGGCCGTGTAGTCGGCATAGTCGCGCGCCTCGAAAGCGGCGCGCATATAGGCCAGCCGTATCGGCAGG
>NZ_CFHTCS010000124.1:0-11497 GCF_984369615.1 Martelella sp.
ATTCAATAGGTTAGAGCGTCCTTTGTGCGTCCGAATGGACGCACGGCGCTCTAGTGCGGCCGATCCGGAAGATGCGCCGCGCCGCGGGACACGATCCGCCCGCAAGGCGTTGCCCCAGAATGATTGGCTGGAAACCGCTCTATACCCGCTCGAACCGAGCCGGTCCGTTCATGACGAAGAGTTCGACCTCCAGCGTTTCCGCCTTGTCCTGGCCGCCGGAAAACGTGGCGGCGGAGCGGGAGCCCGCGGGGGCGTTCTCATTTTCGATATCGAACACCATCATTGCGCCGTCCCACGGCATCAGCGGAAACGCCTTCGGCTCGGGTCCGGCCAGCAAGACCAGGCCGTCGGCCGCGTCCTCGACCACCTCCACGGTTCCGAAATAGGGATGGCTGTAGCGACCGATCAGATAGCTGGCGGGCGCCGCCGCCGCGGCCGCCTGGGGAAACGGCATTCCGGCGGTCTCGCCGAGCGGCGTGTAAAGTCCGGCAAACAGCGCCTCATAGCCTGAGAACCAGTCGCGGGTCACGCCGCCGGTCTGAACCATGTCGGTAAAGCTCGCGCCGATCGCCTCGACGGCGCCCACCGGAGCGGCGTTGGAGAGCACCACGATCCCGACATCGAGCGAGGGGATCAGCGCGAAATAGGTGGCAGCGCCCAGAATGAAGGCGCCGGAATGGCTGAGCACCACCCGGCCGCTCGGGTCGGTGCCAACGCCGAAGCCATAGCCGTAAAAACCCGCGCGTTCATCCGGGCTGCGCGGCCTGCTGGAAAAGCTCTGCGGGCTGATCGCCGGCTGCAGGGCTTCGGGCCGGATGAGGTCGCCGCCATCGGCGAGCACCATCTTCATCCATTTTGTCATGTCGTTGGCCGTCGAGCTGACGCCGCCCGCCGGGGACTGGGCATCGGGCTCGCGCTGGTAGAGCGCTTGAAAGCCGTCCGGGGTCTTGGCATGGGGCGTCGCCCGGTTTTCCCGCGCCATGAAATCGTCAAAGCGCGCGCTGGTCTCGGTCATGCCAAGCGGCTGAAACAGCGCTTCTTCCGTAAGCTCGCTCCACGTCATGCCGGAAGCCTCCGCAACAGCTTCAGCCGCCGCCGTCAGGCCGAAATTGGTATAGGCGTAACTGGTGCGGAAGGGCGAAAGCGGCTGGAGCCTCAACCGCTCGAGAATGGTCCGGCGGTCGAAGCCGAGGTCCTCGAGTTCATCGCCGGCATGGTCCGGCAGGCCGGAGCGGTGGCTGTAGAGATCGCCGATCGTCAGCCGTTCCGTCACCGCCGCATCGGAGAGCGAAAACCATGGCAGCAGATCCCGCATGCGGCTGTCCCAGGAGACCACGCCGCGGCTGACCTGACGGGCGACGGCCGTCGCGCCGACGGACTTGGACAGCGAAGCGAGCTGGAACACGGTATCGGGCGTCACGGGCAGGTCGCCCTCGCCGCCGCGCGTGCCGAAGCCCTTTGCATAGACGGTCTCGCCGCCGTGAACCACGGCGACGGCAAGGCCGGGCACGCCGCTGTGAGCCTTGATGTCTTCGACGATGCCGTCAAGCGCCGCCACGGCCGCGTCGATCTGTCCGGGCGGAACCGGGACGCCTGGCGTGCGTGACGGCGGCAGCATATCGGCAAGTGCCGGAGCCGAGAGCAAGGCCAGCGAAGCGGAAGCCAGCGAAACCGTTGCCAGGAAATGGCGGCGCGAAGCCCTGAACTGTGACATGATAACCCCTATCCTTGTTGCAATCACCGGCGCGGCCGGAATATCTCGTTGTCGAATGCTGATGCGGTCAGTCCCGGCTCAGAGCGGCAGCCCCAGCCTGAAGAAGATCCTGAGCCCCTCATCCTCGCCATTGTCGGGACTGTACCACGGCACGGCCGCGATCAGCTGAAAACTCATTTTCTCCGCCAGCATGCCGCTCACGCCGACGCCGACGGAGCCGAGGGCATCGCGGGCATAGTCCGCGCTCGCCGCTTCGTTCCAGACCACGCCGTAATCCGCAAACGTCGTCCAGGTCAGACCCGGGAGCGCCGACCAGCCGGTTTCAATGTCATGGCTGAGTTCCAGGGCAGCCGCCGCCCCGCTGGCGCCGGAAAGCGTGCCGCCGTCAAACGCCCAGCCATAGGGATCGCCGCCGAGCGAAAACTGCGCGGCCGCCGGCAGCGGCGTTGGGGAATACTGTCCGGCACTTCGCAGCCGGATCGCGGTGTCGGCGCCAAGATCATGCGCGATGTCGAAATTCACCCGCGCGAACCGATAATCCTCCGGCACTTCCGGAAGGGCGGTTTCCTGTCCCAGCCCCTGGCCGAATTCGGCCGTTGTGAGAAAAGCCGTGTCGCCGTTCTGCCGGTCGTAGGTCAGCGACATGGCCGCCCACCGCGTCTGCTCGCGTGCCGCCCGGGCACCCATCACATCGACGCGGTCATTGCGCAGATTGACCTCGATCCTGCCGAAAAGGCTCTGGTCGATCGTGCGGATGAAGGGATAGTCGAGCCGCGCCGTGCCGATCACGGACTCGATATGAATATCGTCGGCCTTCAGGTCGCCTCCGGGTTTCTGGGTGATGTAGGAAAGGTCATATCCGGCGGACAGGCCGTTGAAGCCGATCGGGATATCCTGCGATGCCTGAAGAAAAATCATCTCCTGCGGCGTGTCGGGAACCGTGACGCCGACGAGGCTCGCCGTGTCGAAAAGCCCCAGCATGTCGTTGACGGTGACATTGCCGGAGAGTTCCAGCGGTCCGACCTCATCGGTCCCGAGATTGTCGAGCCCGGCTGCGGCCGAGGCGCGGTCGAAACCGATGTCGAGCCGCAGAGTCCCGCCGCCTTGCGGGGTCTCCGGTCGGATCAGAGTGCCTTCGATATCGAGCCCGCCGAGATCGCTCATCAGCAGCAGGATGCGCTCGGCCTCCTTGATCCGGATCGGCCGCATCGCGATGATCCGGTCGATATAGGGCGCAAGCCGCTTGCGGATGCCGGGAATGGCGCTGTTGACTTCCAGCGTCTCGACATAGCTCTCATAGACCCTGATCGTAATCTTTCCCGTAGAAAAGTCCTGGATCGGCACGACGGTCATGGCGAGATAGCCAGCGCTCAGATACCGGGCGTCGATCTCCGCGGCGATGCGATAGAGATCGGCAAGCGTGATGACCTTGCCCGTCATGCCCTGCCAGAGATCGGAAAACGCAGCGTCGGAAAGCGTCTCCGCGCCCTCGACCGTCAGGGAATTCAGCGTGAAGCGAACCTGGGCGGCATCCTTTTCGGGGGTGCGCTTGCGCTGGTCCTGGACCTTGATATCGACCGTGCCGATACGCTGCGGCGGGGTGAAGCGCTCGAGAATGGTCGTCTGGCCGGCCACCGTCTGCTCGATCCGCTCCGCGGTTTGCGCGTGCGCCGTGTCGGCATGCGCGAAGAGGCCGACGATCGCCAGCGGACCACAGGCGAGAAACCCCCACCATGAGGAAGCCGGACGCGCGGGAGGACTGTTTTTGCGCGATGTCTCCGGAAGGCTGACCCCAGCCTTTTCCTCATCGAGCAGTGCAAGCAACTTCAGGTGCGTTACCGTCAAGAAACCGGGATTCTCTGACAGGGCTGTTTGACGCATGGTTCCCCCAACATTGATCGTTGCACAAGGGACCCTGCTCTCCATTCAGCCTGATGACGGCGGCGCTGCGCGCCGGATTTGACGAGACCCTGTTTTGCCAAGGCTTATCGACCAGCCGTCCTGCGTTTGGAATCCCCTGATCAGGGGGGTATGGGCTGACCCAGCCAGAGCGCCATCAGCGCGGCGCGGCTGGAGACGCCGTATTTGCGGTAGATCCGCTTGACATGATCATGGACGGTATGCGGGCTCTGGCCGTTGTTTTCGGCGATCTGGCGCTCCGAAAGCCCCTGCAGCAGATCGCGCAGCACCCTGCCTTCCATCGGCGTCAAGGGTTCGGATGCGACCCCGATCCCTTCCGACAGCATCTGCAGCCGATAGAACCAGCGAATGCCGCGCAGGGCGTGCGTCACAATCCGCCGATCGCGCTCCGAGAATCGCGGTTGCGAGAGCGCGCGGTGAAAGCCGATCTGGATCTCGGCGTCGGCATTGATGGGAATGCCGACCCAGATCGAATCCAGCCGGTCCAGACCGCGATAGAAGGTCTTGTAGGAATAGCTTTCAAACCATTCGGGCGTTGCAAGTTCGTCCAGCATGAAAACCCGGAACTGTCCGGCAAGCTCGGCATTGCGGATTGTGGTGATGTCGGGTTCGCCCTTCTCCATCAGGGCAAAGGCTTCCTGGATGGTCCGCGCGGCTTCCGCGTCTGGATAAAGGGCCGAAAGGCTGCGCGGGCGCCAGCCGAAAAGCGGATCGCGATGGATGTTGTCGACAAGCCTGACGGCGCCGATCCAGTCGGCCTGCCGCGCGTCGATCATATCGCAGACGACGGACAGCAGATGCACGCGCGCCTCAGGCATGCGCGACGCCTCGAAATCCGAAAGCTCGTCCCAGAGCGCATAAATCCGTTCGGTATCGATTGTTTCGTCCAGCATCAGACTATGTGACCGTTGAGCAGGGTGATTTCCACTCTTTTGTGTAAGCCAGGAGCAAAATTATGGGCAAGAGCGGTGATCTGCAACCCTTTCGCCCCGCGGATCATCCCGGAAGGCTTGTGCCGCCATGGGCGAGCGATCCCTCAAACGGCTGATGCTCGGGGAAACCGGCCTGACATTCGGCCGCTGGCGGCGTCGGTTGCGTCTTCTCATCGCCCTGCGCGAACTGGCCAGCGGGCGTTGGCGCAGAGGGTATCGCGCAATCTCGGTGACGAGCCCCCGACCGCCACCGGATGACCGGGATGGCATGTGAAGCCGGCAGCCCCGAGACTGGGCCGCCGGCCTGTCTCTCAGTCTGCCTTTGCCGTGATATCGACCTGTTGCAGCAGGCTTGCCGGATCCATCGTCGCGGCCATGAAGGCCGGTGCGCCGATGCCCTGGTCCGATTTCGCGGTTATGGCGATTTCCAGCGTATTCGGGTCGGCGATGAAGGCCGAAACCGCGTCGATCAGGGCCTGAACGCCGGGATCGCCATCGCCGACGGTCTGCGCGGCTACCGAGGGCAACATCGACAGGGTGAGCGCGGCCTGTTCCTCGCTCATCCCGTTCCGATCGGCGTAAAGCTTCAGCCCCCGGGCAAAGAGGCCGTCGTTTTCGACCTTCAGCGTCACAGCCCGGCCGGTCAGGCCGAAGACGGCAGCCTGCATCAGCGCCTTGTCGCCGGAGAAGAACGCTTCCCCGAAGCCGCCGACCACGCCGGAGAGCGAGACGCTTCCCATGTCGTCGCCGCTGAAACCGATGTCTTCGACGATCAGCGCCTTGTTCGCCTTGTCCCAGTGAAGCGCGATGTTTTCAGAGATATTCACCTCCTGATAGCCGAGCTGTTTCAAGAGGGCGAACGCCTCGTTGTCGTCGTGTCCCGCCAGATCCAGCTTCAGTTCGTTCATCACCATGCGGATATCGCTGGGGATGCCGTTGACGGGGTCTTGAAGCGCCAGGCTGAAATCCTTGACCGCGACATTGAGAGGCTTCTCGACATCGAAACCGTTTTCAGCGCCGGGGTTCATGTTGACGGCATAATCCGACAGGCTGAGGGTGCCGAAACCAGGCAGGAACGCAGCCTTCCAGGCCATGTCCGGCGCGCCGGGGCCGGCCTTGAGATATTCGCGAATCCCCGCCAGCGTGGGAGCCAGCGAAAAGTCCGTCCACGACGCGCTTCGCACGGTCAGGGAGTCGTCTCCGGCGCGCACGTCAAGCCCGTCCATCGAAAAGCCGAGGACAAGATCATCAAACGTGACTGCCAGTCTATCGATCGCGAAGGTCATGTCCGGCTCCGCGTCCGTGGTCAGGCCAATGCCGGAAATCTGCAGGTCGCCTTTCGCGATGGCATCGAGAAGCAGAAAGGCCTCGAGACCCAGCCGCTCTTCGTCGCCGGGCAGCAGCGCCTCGGTGTCCGATAACGCTCCCAGCCTTTCCAGCGTTGTGAGGAACGGCTCGTCGGCAAGGCGCATGGAAAAGCCGTCGCTGCTCATCTCCGCATAGGTCACCCGGCCGTCTGCGGTCTCCATCACGAAATCCTTCGCCGTGACCGGGCCGTAGACCTGTTGCGCCGCGTTCTCGCCATCGGCCGGCTTCGCTTCCGTGTAGATCCGCGTCAGGAAGGGGGCATCGATGTCCTCGCCCTCGATCGCGCCGACCGAAAGCTTGACGGATACCGGCTCCGCATCCCCGTCTGCGCGCGGATCGGGAGCGACTTCCGTGTCGCTGGTCATGCCGCTTGCAAAATAGCGTCCGACATGGCCGTCGACGATGTTCTCGAGCACGACCTCGGAGTAGGTCGTGGTCTGGTCAATCCCCTGCAGGCTCTGGGAGACCGCGACGGACGCTATCTCGATGCGGCCTGCCGAAAGCCGCGCGACGCGCTCGGCGGGCGTCAGATCGGCCTCGCCGGACGCCGCGGCGAGAAAGGCGCGGTTGATGCCGGCGTCCTCAATCAGCACGCTCGGGACAGAGACATGCATCGGGCCTGCCTCAAAGGCGAGGTCCCTTGCGTCGATCATGCCGGAAAGAAACAGGAATTCTGGCCGCGCCTCTATGGAGGCGATATGCAGCGTCTGGTCATTTTCCAGCGGAACGGTCACATCGCTCAGATGGACATGACCCGTGAAGTCGACCTCGACCGAGGCCGCCTGCGCTCCGCTCTGCTCCAGGCTGGTCCTGACCGTCTTCTCCAGCATGACCTTGCCGCCGACCACGCCCGCTGCCGCGATCACGGCAATCGCAGCGACGGACCAGAGCAGGGTTCGTCCGGACGTGTGTCTGCGCTTTTTCTCGTTTTCCATGGAGTGCGTCCTTTTGCCTGTCAGTCTTTTTCTGTTTGAGAGCACCCGATTAGTTTGCCGGGCCGCGATGCGCAACCGTGAGCGGCCGAGATTTTAGTCAGGCGATTGAGCCCGGTTGCGCATGCATGACGCAGCGGCGATGTGCGAAAGGACGCTCTACCCTGTTGGACCGACGCATCGTGCTTTCCGAAAATCGATTCCGATTTTCGGGCCGATGCGCTAGACCTCCCCTATTGCGTCGTGAATGTGGAATGCCCTGATATGACATCGTTCTTCGAGTTTCTGGTTCTCATCCTTGTTCTGGCGCTGATCGCGTCCAATGCCGGGATGCGGAAGCGGATGAAGAGACTGGAGGATGCTCAGCGGAGCCTTCGGGGCCGGCTGGAGCAACTGGAACGCCGCGGTGATGCCGCCACCGCCGCCACGGCCGCCACGGCCGAAGAGCCGGAAAGAGCGATGGCGGAGCGGGCGGAGGACGCGGCCCAAACGGCAGAACCGGAAACGGCCCGGTCACCTGAGGAATCAGGGTCGACGGACGCCGGAAAGATGCCCTCGGCAACCGGCGGCCCGCCGCGGGCCTTCGTCTTTACCGGAGCGTTGCTGCAGACGTTCGGCGGATGGCTGCGCCAGAACTGGACAATCGCGCTCGCGGCGCTTTCGCTGGCGCTGGGCGGCATCTTCATGGTGCAATATGGCGTCGAAAACGGGCTTCTGACGCCGGTCTGGCGGGTTTGCGGGGCACTGATGCTGGGCGTGGCGCTGGTGGGCGCCGGCGAAGGGCTCCGACGCCGCTTCGGCGACGAGACGACGCCGTCAACGCGCTACCTGCCCTCCGTCTTTGCGGGCGCGGGGCTGGTGACGCTGTTTGCCGCCGTGCTTGCCGCCCGTCTTCTCTATGGACTGGTTTCCGCCGAGATGACGCTGGTTGGGCTGGTTCTGGTCAGTATTCTCGCGGTTGCGCTCGGCTGGCTTTACGGCTCGGTCCTGAGCGCCGTCGGCATCATCGGCGCCACCGCCGCGCCGTTTCTGGTCGGCGGCAGTGCGGAGAGCGGCTGGCTGTTTTTCTATTATTTCGCCTTCATCGCCATTGCCGGCCTTGCGGTGGACAGCGTCAAGCGCTGGGCATGGGTCTCAGCCCTCGTGCTGACCGCAACGGCGATGGCCGCAACCGCACTTTATCTCGCGACCGGCGGCCTGATCCACTATACGGCCTTTCTTGCTCTCTCCTGGCTGGCGGCTGTGATCCTCCCGGTGCAGAGCTTTGTACCCTCCCATGCCGGCCAGACGGTTCTGGCGACACTTGCGGGTCTCAAGCCGCGCGCCGATTTCCCCACCCGGGTCGTCGCGGCCATGACGCTGTTCGTCAGCGGCGCCGGCCTTCTCCTGTCCATCGATGCGCCATCCGCGACAGAGGCCTGTTTTGCCTTTCTGCTCATCGTCCTCGTCCTCGCGGCGACGCTCCTATGGATGCGCCCTGCGGACGCGCTGAGGGACATGTCGCTCCTGCCTGCCGCCGCGTTTCTGGCCGTGCCTGTCCTGCAGGTCGTCGAGCGCGGCCCGCTGTTCGCGTCATTCCTAGCCGCGCTGCAACCTCCGGCAGATGCAACAGCCGGGTCTTCCGCTTTCATCACCTTCGCCCTGATCCTGTCCGTCGGCGCATCTTTGATGGCCTTCTGGCGGATGACCCGTTCCGGGGATGACCAAAACACGGCGCTCGGGTTTGCGCTGGGCGCGGCGGCGTTTGCCCCGGCGACCGCCTTCATTTTCGAGTTTCTGTGGTCGCCCGGCGCGGCTTTCGGGGATTATCTCTGGAGCATCCATCTCCTGGCGGTATCGGCCGTCATGGCGCTGCTGACCGAGCGGACGTTGCGCGCGGAGGAGCGCAGCCGCCGCCAGATGCGCGCGTCGCTTTTCGCCATTGCCGCGCTCTCGATGCTGGCGCTGGCGCTGTTCGTTGTGCTCACGAAGGCGGCGCTCACGCTGGCGCTCGGCGTTGTCGTCGTCCTCACGATCGCGCTCGACCGGCGGTTCGACCTTGCCCTGATCGGCCTCTTCACCAAGGCGGCGCTCGCCATCATCGCCTTCCGGCTGGTGGCCAATCCCGGCTTTTTCTGGGCCGTGCGCAGCGACACGTCGTGGCTGGCGCTGCTTGAAGCCTATGGCGGCACGCTGGCGCTGCTTTATACCGGATGGCGCCTCACGGTGTTGCATGCACGTCAGTCTGTCCAGGCGGCCATCGAGACCACCACATGGACGGTCGCCGCCGTCTTCGCCTGCGCGGTGTTGCAGCGGCTGGTGCCGGATGAGCCGGGGCTTCTGGCCGCCGTGATGGCCGTCGCCATGCTGGCGCAGATCAACCGGCTGCCGACGACGGGCAGGTGGCTGAGACTGTTCCGGCTGGGTCTTGCCGTGCTCTTCGGCCTCGTTTCCACCGCGCTGATTGCCGTACCGCTGACGATTTCAAATCCCCTGCTGTTCCGGTTCAACCCCGTCACGGGCCCGATGGTTTTCGACAATCTTGCGCTCAGCTACCTGCCGCTCGCGGCCGTGCTGGCGATCGGAGCCTGGAGGATCGTCAATCTCGGGCCGTGGCTGCGGACCGGCCTTGTCAGCATATCGAGCCTGCTGGCCGGTTTTTATGTCGTTTGCGAAATCCGCCGGTTCTGGCACGGGCCCGACCTTTCGGCGCCCGGCGTCACCCAGCCGGAGCTCTACAGCTACACGATCGCGCTCTTGATCGTCTGCGCAATCCTGCTCGCCGTCAGCTTCTCCAGGCGTTCCAACGTCTTGCGCAAGGTCGCCATGGCCGCGGCCGGACTGACGATCGCGAAGGTCTTCCTCGTGGATATTTCCGGCCTGGAAGGGCTTTTGCGGGTCGTCTCCCTCATCGGTCTCGGACTGGCGCTCGCCGGTCTCGGCTGGCTCGACCGTGTGATGAACCTGCGCTGGAACAGCATGGCGGGGCCGCTCGAAGCTTCGGGCGGCGGTGAAGATCGATAGATGTTCCTCCGCGCGCCGTCTGCAGACGCGGCGCATTCGCGACAGCGCCCTCACGGGGCCTTGCGGAAATATCGGCGCGTGGCCCGATCCGCGATTCCGGCAAGCAACTTTTTCGGACGGAAGACGTTTCTTTCTTCAAAAGGAGAAGACAATGTCAAAATCCGAATTCTGGAAAGAAATGGACGACGTTCGCGCCGCAATGCTGGGCATCGGATCGGCCCGCCATGTGCCGATGGCACCGTATCCCAATGACAAGGAGGGGGAGATCTGGTTCATCACCGCTGAGGGCACCGATCTGGTGAAGGCGATCGAGGCCGGCGAGAGCGAAAGCTCGCTGATCGTCACCGGTAACGGCGAGATGCATGCCCGCGTCGAGGGACGGTCCGAGGTGATCCAGGACCGGGAAAAGCTAGAGGAGCTCTGGAACCCGGTTGCTTCGAGCTGGTTCGACGGCATCGATGATCCGGACATCCGGCTGATCCGGTTTACGCCGGACTTCGCCGAGGTCTGGGCCACCAAGGGCTCGATCGGGTTTGCCATCCAGATCGCAAAGGCCAAGGTGACGGATGAGGAACCCGATATGGGGGACCACTTCGAGGTCCGCTTCTAGCCGATCATTGCGACCTTTGGCCTATTCGCAAGAATAGCGATGGCGGCGGCCATTCACCAGCCGCCTCCCCCACCGCCGCCGCCTCCCCCGCCGGAGAAGCCGCCGCCCGAAAAGCCGCCGCCTGAGCCCGATCCGTTGGGCGAGATGCAGGCCGTGAGGTTGGTGCTGAGCGCCTGGCAGGCGCCGAAGATGGTCGCGCCGTTCGCGCCTGTATCATAGAAGGTCGGGTGAAGGCCGAAGGGGATCGGGTTGATGGTGCCTGGACCGGCGTCCATCACGCTGTCGAAGGCCCGGCTCCATTCGGACTTCATGTCGAGCGCCACCGCGAAGGGCAGCAGTGCGGGAAGCGCGTCCCTTTCGCTGCGATTGGCATGGCGCATGTCGCCGACGCGTTGGAGATAGAGGCGAAGTCCCTCGATTTCCGCCTCGCGCGCCCGCCCCTCCTCCGTCGGCTGGCCGATCCGCGCGGCAAACCACCAGAACAGCACCGGCGTTGCGACGAGGCCGAGCGCTGTCGCCCAGCCGAAGGCGCCGGTGAAGAAACCGGTCACCAGCCACAGACCCGCGCTCGCGACCAGCCCGCCGCCCATGCCGTTTCCGGCGGCATTGCTGACCGTATCCGCCGAGGCGCGCGCATCGAAGCCGGCAAAGGCAAGGCCAAGCGCGATCGGCAGCAGCGGACCATAGGCGAGGATCCACCCTTCGCCATCCATGCCGGTCAGCGCAAGGGCCGCGGCAAGGCCGGAGCAGAGGAAGGCGGCCGCCAGTTTCCACTTGCCGTTCGGCGCGTAATACCGCCGGCCATGGGTGGCGCGCACCACGCGGGCGAAATCGCCGTAAAGCCGTCTCAGCGTTTGCCGGTTGTTGCGCTCGACCAATATGCTGCCGCCTTCGGCGCGCACGCCCGAAACCAGCGCTTCCTCCTCGGGCGCCAGCGCGCCGGTGTCGCCCGCGTCCAGCACGATCCGCCAGGCCTTGCCCTCGGGCACGATGGTCATCAGCCCGCGCAGGCCGAGAT